>CAZKGF010000029.1:0-13929 GCA_964552115.1 uncultured Halobacteriales archaeon | reverse complement strand
TAATGGGACCGCCGAGATTCGAACTCAGGTCCGACGCACCCCATGCGCCGAGGATACCGCTACCCCACGGTCCCGCGTCCGGAGCGACGGATGAAGCGGGATTAAGGCCTTCGGTTCACACCCCGAGGAGCCGATACAGGTGGCCAGTGGAATCGTCAGTCGCCCTGGCCGTAACGTAGACAGCATCGTCGGCGACAGCCGGTGTGGCGGTAACCAGGCCCGGCGGTTCCGTAAAGGCCCACCGCCGCGTTCCATCTTGCACGTCGAGTGCGTACAACGTCGAGTCATAACTCCCTGCCAGCACCGTGTCTCCGACGATCGTCGGTGAGCCAAGCACGTATCCACCGGTTTCGAACCGCCAGCGTCGGTCGCCACTCTCCAGATCGATGGCGTGTACGTAGTCATCAGCACTGCCGATGACCGCCACGCCGGTTGGCGGGTGTACTGCCGCACCAGCCATTACGTCGCCGTCGGTCTGGTAGGTCCAGTCAGCTTCGAGCGTCTCGAGATCGACCCCGTAGACAGTATCCGACCAGGAACCAAAGATGGCTCGCCCGTCGTGCAGGCAGATCGGCCCTTTGATCGCTTCGCCGGTTTCATACGACCCCCGAAAGGTCGGCCCCGCCATCTCCCACACGTATAGAGCACCGTCGTTACACCCGGCGGCGAAGACGCCCTCCTCGGGATCCAGCCCGGTGATCGAGTGGGCGTGGTCGGTCATTCGAAGATCCTCCCAGACTGGGTCTCCCGTCTCCGCCTCGAGAATTGCCATGCCGCCACTGGGTGTGTAAAATTCGGTCGCGATGTAGATCCGACCATCGTAAAAGATGGGGCTCGAGCCGATGGCATCAGAGACCTTCGTCCGCCAGAGAATCGTCCCGTCTTCAGTGTCGATGGCGTAAACGGCCCCGTCGTATCCCGAGATGTACAGCGTCCCATCGGCGATTGCCGGCGTTGCGTGGGTCCCCCAGTTAGAGGGATGTAACGCGGTTGCCCAGTTCAATTCGCCGGCGGGCGTAAACGAAAAGACCGTCCCGACATCCCCAGGAACAATGACGTCCCCTCGATACGTGAGCGGAGAGGATTTGGCAGCGGTGTGGTCGCCTTTGTTGATCCCCGGAACCTCCCAGTCGACGCTTACCGAACTGGGAACGGACCGGTCGGGCCAATACCCCGTTCGCTCGATGTCGTGACGGAAGATAGTGTCTGGCCGCAGGTCGGCAGTATCTGCGGGCTCCGGTGTCGGTGTGGGGGTAGATTCGGAGGCTGCACAGCCCGCCAGGGCGGTGACACCAACGACCGCACCGGCCCGCAGGAGGCCTCGCCGACTCCAACTACGTGACATAGCCCCGGCTTGGCAGAAGGTGGCGATAACAGTTTTCCCTCAGACCAGCACCCGCTCGAGATCGACGACTGTCCCCTCGGACGCATTCGGATTCCCGACGAGACGGCCGAGACACACGACCGCCCCAGCCGGCGTGTAACAGCCGACGAGTTGGCCGTCGGGTTCGAGGCCACCCCCATCGACGATGCCCGGGGCGTACACGGGCGCGCCGTGTGCAACCTCGCGGGCAGCACTCGGAGCGATAGTCACCTGGGGAATAGCGGCAAGTGCACGCTCGGCCGGATCGACGACCGACCGGAGTGGTGTCGCGTCGCCATCCTCTCGCCAGTACGCGAGTGCATCGGCCAGGTCGTGAAGGGTAATCAGATCAGTATCGTCGAATTCGTCGGTGGCCGTCCGACGCAAATCGCCCATGTTGGCCCCCGTCCCCAGTGCGAGCCCGATATCGTGGCACAGCTTCCGGACGTACGTTCCCGAGGCACACCGGATGCGAAGCAGCGCCCGCCGATGGTCGCGTTCGAGTACCTCGAGTTCGTGGATCTTTCGAACGCGGAGTTTGCGGCGAACAGCGCTCTTGCGTGGTGGTTTCTGGTAGATTTCTCCCTCGAACTCCGCGAGCACAGCCTCGAAATCCGTCGGGGCCGGTGCGTGTAATTCGAGGACGGCCACGTACTCCTTGATTGCATCAGCGAACACCTGGGCCAGCCGCGTGGCGTCACCGAGAAGGAGCGGAAGACACCCGGTCACGGCAGGATCGAGCGTACCGGCGTGGGCTGCCCGATCCTGGTCGGTCATGTCTCGGACCCACCCGGCCACCTGGTGAGCTGAAGGCCCCGGGGGTTTGTCGAGATTGACGACCCCGAACGAGAGCAATTCCTCGGGTGTCCTGTTGTCCGGGGCACTTCGGAGTGTCATCGATATTCACTCGAAGGGGTAGGTAACGTCGGTCACCGACACAGCCCCTTCGTCGGTGGCCGGATTGTACGCGTCGACGGCCGTTCGGATCACGGTCAATACGCCATCGGCCTCCCACCGAGCCGTGTTGACGACGAGGTCGTAAATCGAGCGATCCTCGATGTCGATCCCGTAATACTCGTCGTATCGGTTCGCCTCGCTTTCGGCCCGTGCGACGGTTTCCTGTCGCGCTGTCGCGAGGGGTTTGTCCTCCCGATCGGCGATGCGAGCGACACGAACCTCGAGTGGCGCATCGAGCCAGCACCGGAGATCAGCATAGTCTCCCGCCATCCATCCCGACAGCCGCGATTCCAGTACGATATCGTCGCCATCACGGGCGGTCGTCCGGAGCCGTCGATCCAGATCCAGATCGATCTGTGGATCGGCCTCTGCGGCTCGGTTCAGTTCGAGCGGCGTCACGTCCCGTTCGGCAGCCAATTCCCTGAAAATATCACCACCGGAGATGTGTTCGTAATCTAGGGCCTCGGCCAGTCCCGCGGCGAGCGTACTCTTCCCGCTGCCAGCGGGGCCGGAGACGGTGATCAACATACCTTGTCTCGGCGCAAGCGTCACAAAGAGGTTGCGAGTTCGCCTAGCCCGTCGGCGTCGACTGGACGTTCAGGGCCTTCTGCATGATCTGCGTGAAACTCATCGAACAGACGAAATACCAGACCAGCCAGAGCTGGATCGGGCCGAGAACGCCCGACGTCCACGTCGGTACCTCACCGATCAGTGGCAACTCCATGGCGAGTGTGCCCGACGCGACCGTTACATCGAACACCATCCAGTACAGCCACAGGAAGATCGGGATCGTGAGTAGCATAATCCAGACCATCGGCCGGAACTGTTCTTTGAACATGCCGGCGTTTTCCGACATCATCTCCATCTGTTCGTCCTGGATACGGTCGAGGGCCTCGTCATCACCCCGTTCTTTGGCCGCCTTCCGGCGTTCTTTGAGCTCCTGCTGTCGCTCTTTGTAGTCGCCCATGACGTCCATGTTCATCAGGTTATCACGCAGGAGTGTCGACCAGAGGCCGGTCAGCATGGCGAGCACCATGACGACGACCCAAAAGGGAGCGATCGAGTTCAACGGGCCGAGGAGAAGGTCAAGGGTGCCACCAATCGCGCCTCGAATCGACTGCAGTGTGTACCCGGCCATGAGCGCGACGACACCAACGCCTGCGAGTTTGTCCCACTTCGTCCAGCTGGTGTCGATGTCTTCGTCGTCGGCTGCGTCCGTCTCGTCGAGAGCCTCCCTGATCCCCTCCGGATCGTCCACGACGAACCCCTCCCCACCCGAGTCGACCAGGAGGCCCATCTCGATGAGACGCCCCCACTGTCCGGTCGTCAGGTCGTCACTGACGTCGCTCCAGGTGACCGTTCCCTGCTCGTCGGCGACAGAGAGCACGGCCGAGAGCGCGTCAGTCATGGACTCGCCTTCGGCGGCGAGATCGGCGACCTTCTGTTCGGTCCGTGGCATTGCTACCAACTCTACGACCAGGGCTTATGAAGATTTCACTCCAGGCGGGCGTCAATCGCCTTGCGAATCGCGTTCCAGACTTCGTCCGGGCTGCCTTCGCCGTCGATCTCGACGAAGCCCTCGTGGTCACGATAATGCTCGATCACGGGCTCGGTATTCTCCGCGAAGACGTCCAGTCGATTCCGGACCGCAGCCTCGTTATCGTCGTCGCGTTGGATCAACTCGCCGCCACACTCGTCGCAAACACCAGGTTCGGCTGGTGGGTCGAAGTCGACGTGATAATTCGCCCCACACTCCGCACAGACACGCCGGCCAGTCAGTCGGTCGACCAGCTCTGACCGATCGACTGAGAGTGCAAGAATGACATCCAGATCGGTCATGTCCGCCAGTTCGTTCGCCTGGTCGAGATTGCGGGGATAGCCGTCGAGGACGAACCCGTCAGCCGAGGCAAGTGCCTGCTGAACGATTTCGTTGACGACCACGTCCGGGACCAGCTCTCCTGCCTCCATGTACGCAGCCGGCGTGTCGTACTCGGTGTCCAGGTGGCTAATATCCATGTGCCGGTTGGCCCGCAACGCATCACCGGTCGTCACGTGTTCGAGATCGTAAGCCTCCGCGATGCGTGTGCTCTGGGTTCCCTTCCCCGCACCAGGTGGTCCGAGGATGAGAATGTGTGGCTCCTCCATGCCTCTCGGTTTGTGAGGCCAGGTAAAATGGTTGTTCAAACTGCTGCTCGCTGTGGCTCACCTAGCACGTACTGGGGGCGAGGGTGGGCACGAGACGGCTCTGCCCAAGTAAATCAGCCACAACTGGTCGCGCATGGCCATCGCGTGGCCCGACGGTTTCGACCCGTCCACCGAGACGCGCTCCTGGCCGGACTGCTCGTAAAGTCCCCCCTGAACCTGCCGCGGCTGATGGCTGTGACCGGCGCCATCGGTGGGGCGGTTCCGAGACCGAACACCAGAACCCATTAGCCACGGCCCCGCAAACCCACCGGCGATGGAGCCACTTCTGGTCCGGGCCGCCCGGGGTGAGCGCACGCCGCGGCCGCCGGTGTGGCTCATGCGCCAAGCCGGTCGGCACATTCCGGACTACCGGGCAATCCGTGAGGACTACAGTTTTCTCGAAGCGATCAAAGATCCCGAGATCGCGGCAGAAATCACGCGGTTACCCTGGGAGTATTACCAGCCCGACGGGCTCGTCATGTTCTCCGACATCCTCACCGTTCTCGAACCGCTGGGCTTTTCGTATCACATCGAAAGCGGGGTCGGCCCGGTCGTCGAAAATCCGGTCGAGGGGCCCGACGACGTCGATCGCAGTCACGGCGACGTGGCCCGAGAGATCGGGTATGTCGGGGAACTCCTGGTCAAACTCCGCCAGTTCGTCGATGGTCTCGATCGATCACCGGCGACGCGACCAGCCATCATTGGCTTTGCAGGAGGACCGGTCACCTTGGCGTCGTACGCAGTCGCCGGTGGTCCCTCCCGGTCACACCTCCCATTGCGGCGCCTCCGGGCTCGACACCCGGACGCGTTCGAAACCCTCCTGAAATCGTTCGCGGCCGTCGTCCGTGATTACCTGGAATTCCAGATCGGAAACGGGGCCGACGTCGTCCAGCTGTTCGATACGTATGCCGGCGTCCTCCCCCCGTCGGATTACGCCGAATTCGTGGTCCCCCTTCACCGACAAATTCTGGGCGATCTCGATGCGCCCGCAATCGTGTTCGTTCGCCAGATGGGCGGCCGATTGGACCAACTCGCCGCTAGCAACGCAGATGTCGTCGGCCTCGACTGGACCGTCGACATGGCGGCTGCCCGAGACTCCCTCGGTGAGACACCGGTGCAAGGGAATCTGGACCCATCGGCCCTCTTCGCCGACCCGGCAACGATCCGCGAACGGACGCGTGACGTGATCGACGCCGCCGGTCCGACCGGGCACGTACTCAACCTGGGTCACGGCGTCGACAAGGACACGCCAGTTGCGGGTGTCAGAGCGTTCGTGGAGGCGGCAAAGTCGATCGACCGGTCCTAGCCGGCCAAGCGATCGGCCAGGTCGTGTGCCTCACGGACACGACTCGGAACGCCCATCCGACCGGTATAGTTCGTCGCGAGATGGAGGCCGGATGGGAGCGAGAGTCCTTCGAGGGCGGCCCAGCTTGCGTCCCATGCTGGAAACCCTCGACGCAGCCGATGCACGCCGATCACCGACGCTGCACTATCCATGACCGACTCGAATTCCCGGGCCGCGATCCGTCCCAACCGATCCTCGGACCATTCGACGATCTCGGGTTCGTGCATCCCACCGAGAAAGACGGTATACAGGTTTTCTCGATCGAACAGACTATCGTTCCAGGAACACCCGAGCGTGTGCAGGTCCTCGTCGAAGCCGACCTGGTAGCCAAAGCCGTCTCGCCCCGTCTCGGCGTCGATCCAGACGAGCGCCAGTGGGTTGTAATTGAGTTCGTCCAGGTCCCCCGCAGCCGGCACGACGGGTTCGAGAAGGGAAGCCGTGACGTCGGCCGGCGTCGTCAGGACGACGTCCTCGACGGTGTAGGCTGTCTCCTGAGTCTCGACCACCCAATTCTGGTCACCACGGTGGATAGTCGTGACTGGCGTATCCAGCCGAACCCGGTCGGCGTGGGTGGCCGCCAGTGCCTCGGGCAAGGCCTGGAGGCCAGATTCGAAGGAGACCGGCGGGATATCGTCACCTCGACCCACGCGCTGTCGAAAGGCCGATAGCATGCTGCCGGCCGCGGCTTCGCGCTCGAGCAGACTGTCTAACGCGTATTTGGCAGGCATGCGAGCCGGATCGGAGCCGTAGATACCACCCCACAGTGGCCCGATGAAGTGCCGATAGGCTTCGTGGCCGAACTTGCGAGTGAACAGTTCTGCCGCCGTCTCATCAGGGCGACCCTCGCGCGTCAACGGTTCGGCAAGGAGCCGAAGCTTGCCCCGCCAGGAGAGTAAATCCGTCCCCAAGAGCGTTTTCGCGTCCAGTGGTGCCTCTCTGAGACGGTCGGCACGATACACAAACAGTGGCAGCGATGGATCGGCCCGCACGACAGCTCCGTCCAAATCGACAGCCTCGATCAGCGACGTGATTTCGGGCGTCTTCCGCAGTCGCTGGGGGCCACACTCCACAATTCTACCGTCCCGTTCGGCCGACCGGATTACACCGCCAACCTGCTCGTCTGCCTCGAGCGTCACCGAAGAAATGTTGCGGTCGGCCAGGTGGTGCGTGAGCGCCAGGCCGGTGATCCCCGCACCGACGATGCCCACAGCTGCGTCAGCCACGTTACCCCTCTGAAGGCGCGTTTAAGCACAGTGTCCCCGGGCGCTCCCGACAGAGACACTGGCGGAATGTCGGTTCGGTGTCGCTGCCCCCGTCGAGAAACGGCTCGATAAGGTCGGCAAACAGGTCGTCGATCCGTGGATCGTCGTGGGGGATTGGCACACGATAAAACGTCAGCCCGGCGGATTCGGCCGTCTCTCTGAGTTCGATGTCGAGTTCCGAGAGCGTCTCGCTTTGCTCGTGAAGGAAGCTGATCGGGTCGACGACGACGCGGTCGTAGCCGTCGGCACCCAGGTCGGCGACGAGCTCCTCGACCTCGGGCTCGGTCCAGGGAATATCACGATTTTCGTGGTTCTGATAGCCGATGTGATACTCGTCGACGCCGAGGGCTGTGCCCATCCACCGACACCACTCACGGACGTACTGATCGTACCGGCTACCGGCTTCGAGATAATGCGTGGGCGTGCCGTGTGCCGAGAAAACCAGGGCTGTTTCGGGATCGGACGGATCGATACCCTGGTCTGTCACATAATCCTGGATCGCGTCGGCCCGCACCGACCGATAGAGCGGGTGTGGATGCCATCCGGTGAGTTCCTGAACCGGAACGTCCCATCCCCGTTCGCTAATACATTCCTGCAACTCGTCCAGGGCCAGCTCGGTCGTCGATGGACCACATAACGGATAGACCGGGAGCGCGACGATGTCGTCGACGCCTACGGATCGGGCGGCTTCGACGGCATCCTCGATGAACGGCTCGGTATATTGCATCCCCAGAAACGTCTGCGCATCGTGGCCCCGGTCGTCCAGGCGTGCCGCTAGGCGTTCGGCCTGGGACCGGGCCTGGTCGTTTAATGGTGAGCCACCGATCTCGGTATACTCCTCGACGAGCGCGGGGGCCCGACGCTGGGCTAACTCCCTGGCCCGTTGGGCTGGATCGGCTGCATCCTCGAGGTCGGCATTCGAGAGAAAGATTCGCTGGAGGTACTCGACGACGGCATCACGATCGGGCGTCGGGGGCTCGCCGAAGTTCAACAGGACCACACCGGTAGCCATAGCTTGAGGTAGGCTACCTGCGTGTGGAATAGCTTCTGTTTGCGGTCGGCACTACTCGGCTGGCAATCGATACCCATCAGCCGTCGGTTCCAAGCACTCGAATTCGACCGCCCACCCGAGCAATCGCTCGACTCGCTCGCGCCACGTCGACTCCCACGACGCCTCCCGTGTCCGCTCCCACCGGGGAATTGCCGGGCGAACCGCGGCGAAAACCTCGGTACTCGTCGTGGCCCCCTCCTCGACAGCCTGAATGACCTCTCGCGCCCCGAACACGGTGGTGAGAAAATTCGCTGCCACCGCCTCGGCGTCGGGCTGGTCGGTGGTCCGGTGGATGCCCCGATCGGACTCCGTCACCAGACCAAGCGCCTGCAGAAACGTCAACATTTCCTGGGCGTCCGGGCGCGATGCAACGGCCGTCTCGGCCTGGATGCGTGCACAACAATCCGTCGCGGGATCGGGGACCAACGGGACCGCCTTGGCTGCCCGGCGGAGTTGCGCTCGGTCGCTGACTGGGGGCACCGCCTTGTAGCGCATTTACGCCAACCCGAAACTGTCGGCGAGTAATTCCGGTTCACACCCACCCAGAACGTGTGTGTCACCACCGACCACATCGATCGTCACCTGTGCCGGACCGAACAGTGACAAATCCAACTCAGCAAACTCCCACCCAACGCCGTCGTAGATGGCCCCAAACGGCTCACCGTGCGTCGACGCGGCCGTGGATGGAAGCTCCCCAAACTGATCGAATTCCGAATCGACGACGAGGTGGACCCGCCCGCCGAAGCTCACTGCATCTGTCGTTCGAGCCATCGCCGATGCTTCGTCTCCGGCCACGGGTGCCACCGGGGCCGACGACGAGACGGATAACACGTCGGCAGGATCGTACCCGAGTTCGACGAGTCGATGGGTGGCCAGTTCGCCCGCCCTGGCGGCCCCGACCACGCTTCCAGTCAGACTGGCACTCCGATACGTGGGCAAAAACACGCTACTCTCGGTCACGCCCGTGCGCTCGGCAATGGCGGCCGCTACGCGTTCGTCGGGAAGGGCTCCGCTCTCGAGGGCCAAAACGGCGAAGTCTGCCTCCTCGCGGTACCCGAGTTGTCGATAGATATCCTCGGTAGCGACGAGCGCGCGGGCAGGGCCACTGCCCAGCGCTTCGTAGTCGTCGACACTAACCTCCCAGCCGCCCTTGCCGGCAGCCAACAGGGCGAGTGCCGGATGGTCGGTCGAGAGTTCGACGTGGGTCAACGGCGCGTCGGCGACGGTTTCGACGGTCGTTCCAACGGTCGCAAGCCCGGCGGTCTGGATCTCCGTCAGCAGCAATCCGGCCTCGATCCCTCCGGGAACGTCGACGCCGAAATCGATTACGGCGGCGTCTCCCTCCAGAGGGCGAACGCCGATTCCGAGTTCCTCGGCGAAGTCGATGGCCTCGTCAACCAGCTCGGTGGCCATCCGGTTGAGGGTCTCCATGGGCCCGCTTCGGCGGCCTGGCCCTAAGTACTCGGGCTTCCCGTGGCCGGCCGGCCGAGTTCTCGCTCGACCGCGTCGACTTTTTCCTGGGCCGGGGCCTCGGTCGTTCGCTTGTCGTCGATCTTGAGGAACGTCTCGACCCGGTCGGCATCGACCGCTTCATGGGCCGATCGGGCTGCCGCGAACAACTCACCTGCAGTCTCGGCTTCGAGTATCGTTCCCATCGGCGTCGTCTCGTAGGCTACGTCGTGGGTGTCGATAGCCTCGATGGCCTGTGCCACTGCGGGTGCCATGCTCTCTTCGACTACGGGTGCGACGCTGAGGAGTGCGGTTGCGGTCATGGCGACTGATTCGGTCTCGCCCGAGATAACCTTGTGACCTAGTCGGAGCATGAAATCGGCGGGCAATTCCCCCGGGGTTAATTGGACGTGGGGTCGACACAACAGACGAGACCCGACGATGGCTCCGATCCGCGTCTTGCTCGTCGACGACGCACACGATTTCGCAGGCGTGGCTGCGAGCAATCTCGAAGGAGCCGACGAGCGGGTGTCCGTCGACGCGGTCCACTCCCCCGCCAGTGCCCTCGACCGGATCGACAATGGAGACATCGACTGCGTCGTTACAGACTACGACATGCCCGAGCACGACGGGCTGGACTTTCTCGAGCAAATCAGAGCCGATCACGGCGATCTTCCCGTAATTTTGTTCACGGGCAAAGGCAGTGAATCCGTCGCCAGTGAGGCGATCGCTATGGGCGTGACCGACTATCTCCAGAAAGGCATCGGTGGCGACCAGTACGAACTCCTTGCCAACCGCATCGCTAACGCGGTCCAGGAACGGCGTGCAACCCGTCGCGCGGCCGAATTGGATCGCGTCAGGCGGGTCCTCCGCGATGTCAATCAAGCTCTCGTTCGGGCCGAGTCACAAGACGATCTGGAGACACATGTCTGTGAGATTATTGCTGACGCAGAGCCGTACCGATTCGCCTGGATCGGTGACCACGATCCTGCGAACCGAACCGTCGAACCGCGGTCCTGGGCCGGGATCGATGCTGGCTATCTGGAGACGGTCGAAATCACGACCGACGACCGCCCGACTGGCCAGGGGCCCACCGGGCGAGCCATCCGTGAACGCAAACTCGTAGTCATGCAAAACATCCTCGAGGACCCGGATTACGAACCGTGGCGGGACGAAGCAGCCGATCGAGGCTACCGAGCGAGTGCCGCCATTCCCTTGGAGTGTGGGGGAACATTGCACGGTGTCCTCAACGTATACGCCGACAGGACGGACGCGTTCGACGAACGCGAACAGGAGTTGTTGGCAGAGCTGGGCGACGATCTCGCCCACGCGATCGATCGACTCACGGCTCGGAGACGCCAGCGGCGTATGGAACAACTCGTCTCGGCCATGAACGATGGGGCAGTCATCGCCCGCAAGGGTGTGATCGAATACGTCAACCCCAGCGTGGAGGATCTCATGGGACTCGATGCCGAGGAACTCGTCGGGCGTCACATGGGTGAGTTCATCGCCCCGGAGTATCGGGAGACGGTCCAGCACCGCCACGAGTCCCGGCTTCGCGGTGACGACGAGCAGCTCCCAGAACTCTACGAAATCGCAATCGTCGACGCCGAAGGGCGAGAAATCCCCGTCGAAATACACGTCAGTCGAATCGAATACGACGGCGACGTTGCCACCCTCTCGCTCGTCAGAGACGTCAGCGAACGAAAGGAGCGCGAGGCAGCCCTCGAAGCCGCCCAGCGGCGGTTCGAGGCAGTTTTCAATAATCCCGTATCGTTCATTGCTCTTCTCGAACCGGATGGCACGGTCATCGACATCAACCAAACCGCACTCGAGTTCGTCGACTGTACGACTGACGAGGTTACTGGCAAACTTTTCTGGTAGACCCCCTGGTGGACGCACTCCGAACAGTTGCAAGCTGATCTCGAATCGTGGATCGAAGACGCGGCGACGGGCGAACCAGTCCGGTTCGAAGCCGACCATTATTCATCCGACGGTGAACAGGTAACCGTCGACGCAGCACTCCATCCGATCCGTGATAACGACGAGGCGATCGTCGCGCTTCTGGCTGCAGGGCGAGATATCAGCGAGCGGAAAGCCCGGGAACGCGCGCTCGAAGAGCGAAACTCGCGCCTCGAAGAGTTCGCGAGTATTGTGAGTCACGACCTTCGCAACCCGCTGAACGTTGCGACCGGGCGGTTGACCCTGGCCCGTGCCGAGTGCGAGAGCGAACACCTCGAAGACATTCGACACGCCCACGACAGGATGGAGACGCTGATCGACGAGTTACTCGACCTCGCCCGGACTGATGACTCACCCCTGGATGCCGAAGCGGTCGATCTCGCCACGGTGGCCCACCAGGCCTGGCGAAGCGTGGAAACGGCGGATGCGACACTCGTCGCCGCGGTCGAAATAGCACTGTCGGCCGATCGGAGCCGCCTCCAACAGCTCCTGGAAAACCTGATCCGGAACGCCGTCGAGCATGCTGGGGAGACCGTCACGGTGACGGTCGACGCCGTGGACGACGAGGCTGGGTTTTTCGTCGCCGATGACGGCCCCGGAATCCCGCCGAAGGACCGAGACCGCGTGTTCGAATCGGGATATTCGACGGCATCGGACGGGACGGGGTATGGACTCACCATCGTCAGTGATGTCGTGGACGCACACGACTGGGCAATTCGTGTCGACGAGAGCGCGGACGGCGGTGCCCGATTCGAGATTGTCGGCGTCGAGGTCGTCCCGGAGGCGGATAATTAGTCCGTAGTCAAATCGTCTCTGTCCGAGCCCGAAAACGTCAGGCCGGGGCGATTCCCCCCTCGTTTCTGGTGAGGAGATACACGACGAACGACGTCAGCCAGTGGGCCCCGGCATACTCGTCCGTGAATGCCCGATCTAGACCCGCTTCCATGTGTTGCCTTGCACTCCGCTCGAATACCTCTCGATATCGATGGTCATCGAGCACCGAGGCGATCCCCGCAAAACACCATGCCCGGGAGAGCTGGAGGCCGACGAGGTGAAGGCCCACACCGTCGGTCTGATCGGTATTTACCGGCTCGAGAATACTGTCGTACGGGGAGACCGTGAGGTCTGGCAAGAACCCATCGAGCCACGCCGAAAACTCGGAGGGACTAAGCACTCGCCGCATCAGATCGGCCTCGGTTAGTGCCGGAGAGAGAAAATCCCAGCCCAACGGCTCGTCCTCGACCGGGTAATTCCGGTCCTCGTCGAACATTCGGCGTGCTGTTTCCACGACTGCTGATTCGAGCGACCGGTTCGAAGTGACCCGGGCGTAATCGAGAACGCACTGCAAGGCGAAGGCGGTATTCTGATGAGTTGGGACACGAAACGGGCGTGATTGCGTGAGCAACTCGGTTTCGACGAGCTCGACGATTGTCGCTTCTAACGGGGCGAGGCGAGCGTGCCACGTGCTTGCGGCCTCGGCTTCCCACAGGTGGAGTTCCGCTGAAAGGCGACACAACCAGGCCCATCCGTAGGGTTTCTCGAAGGACTCGTGCGACTCGACGTACGAGGCCTCCTGTTCGATTTTCTCGGCCCTAAACCGATTTTCCAGGATTTGGACGATGTCGGCTTTCCGGGAAAACTCGTCATACAGCCGTAGCAATCGAACGAGACTCCAGTGACTATGCACCGCAGAGTGCCAGTCGTAACACCCATAGAAGACCGGATGTCGCTCGCGTGGCTGTGGAATGGTTTCAGGGCCGTCGATAGAGCGAACGTAATGGGGAAACTCGGTTTCGATGCAGTCCAATGGATGGCGCACGAGCGCCTCGATCAACTCGTCCCCCATCCACCCGGATTTTCCCGAAAGGAGGGTGTCGAAATCGACCGATTCGAACAGATTCATACCCCACGTGACCGACGCTCGGGATTTAAAATGGGTGCGTCTGGCTTGGACCCCCAGATAGGTCTCAGTCGGGCGGTTTTGGCGTGGATTCTTACCGGATACTTGCGTATCCTTTCTTACAGTAGTGAAAACCCCGGAAACTGCTGAAATCAACCGGTAGAAGACCCAGTGCGCTGGCCGAGATTTGAACTCGGGTTAGGACCGTGGCAGGGTCCTGTGATACCACTACACCACCAGCGCCTGAACGCACTCTGAGTTGGGCCGATCAGCGATAAAAGCGTTCCGAATCCGCAAATCACGATAGTGACCCAAACCCCCGTAAGACCGGGCTAGCATCACGTTAAAACGCGTCCTTTTTACGTATCCGGTCGCGACGTATCGCTACAGTCTAGTGACGGGACGTGGAAGCGTCACGGCATGACTGTCAGCGTGCTCGTGCCGTCCTCCCTGACC
>CAZKGF010000028.1:0-14878 GCA_964552115.1 uncultured Halobacteriales archaeon | reverse complement strand
GGAAGAGACCAGATGGTCGGGGGTTCAAATCCCTCCCGGCCCGTTGCGAAACCCAGAACGAGCCTCGTTCTTCACCTAACGTTACTCAAGTCGGCTGAGCCAGACGAGGGCGAGGCCGACAGCCACCATCGCTGCGACACCGATCAACTGGACGACGCTTGCAAGAAGGCTTCCCTTGGTCGTCCACGGTGCACCGAGCACTGTGCCGAGTCCGAAAAGCACGAGCAAGACCCCGACGGCAATCCCCAGTGGTTCGAGCCGATCGACAAACTCCAGACGGGTCATGTCAGTGCGGTCGGTGGGGTCACACTAAAGGACGCGGTTTCCTGGGCTGGTGGCCGGTTACTCCTTGACTGGCATGTACGCCGCCCCAAGGAGCAAGACGGCAGCCATGAAGCTGACGATGACGATACCCCAGAGCCCAGCGATACGCTCGTACCAGTTGTCTTCAACGGCGAGTTGTTGTTGGTACTCGTCGAGATACTGATCCGTCGGGGCGATCTGTGCACCGGACCCACCGACGAAGTGAACGAAGTACTCTGTCCCGGCCAGCGTCACGTTTGTGCCCTCGGTGATTCCCTCGTTCGTGCGGTCTTCGCTGGTCTGCCAGGTTAGCGTGGCGGCCGAGGGGGTGACTGATTGGATAGTAGCAGTCACGTTCGTGCCGTCAGCGGTGTAATCGTAGGTCTCACCTTCGGCAAACGGGCCCAGAGTCTCTGGTTCCGGCAAGTACTCGGACAGCGGGATCAGTGAGTCGTTCGACCGGCGGACTGCGTATTCCCGGTCACCGACCGTTGCCACTTCGTCTTCGACCGCCGGATCGTTACTGAGGATAGCGGTCACGTTCTGGACTTCCCGAAGCGAGAACGACGACACGTCCGACCGATTCTCGATCACGACGGTGTATTCCTCTCCCTGATACGTTGTCGTCGAGTCGTTCGCGAGTGAGGCTGTCGCCCGGACTGAGTCGTTCGTCCAACTCAGCGTCAGTTGATTTGTGCCTTCCCCCTCCGTCCCGGCAGCACCGAGGCTCAAATTCGAAATACTGTAACTTTGCCCCCCGACCGAGAACGAATCTCCTTCAGTGTAGATCTCGGTTCCGAGATCGACTTCGGGTTGGGTCGTCCCTACCTGAATGAACCCGAAGGCACCGGCGCCGATCACTACGAAGAGAGCGAAGTAGATCGCCGCGGCTCGTCTCTGCATACGCTCAGGGTCGGGAGCCCCGGCCTATAACCGTTACCTTTCGGGGAGTTGCGTGGCCACCGATCGAGTCCCAAAACCGAAGTGACAATACGGGTCGATCTCGTCCGTCTGAACGATGAGCGCGGCCCGGGGGATGGGACCATGAGCGCAACGCGCGAACGTATTGCCAGCGAAATTCGACGCTCGCCGGGCATTCACTTCCGTGGCCTCGTCCGATCACTAGAACTGGCGCCCGGACAGGTCCAGTATCACGTGCGGCGGCTTCGTGCAGAGGGGCGTATCGTGGACGAGGGGTTCGCTGGTCGGACGCACTTTTTCGACCCCTCGATCGCCCAGCAGGAACGGCGACAGTTGGCGATCCTCCGACGAGAGACGGCCCGTGATATCGTGGTTCATCTGATCGAAACTGGTCCGACAACACCCGCGGCGACGGCATCGAGCCTCGAAATCGCTAGAAGTACCCTTGAATTCCACCTTGAGCGACTGACTGCGGCGAGTGTACTCGAAAAGAGCTACGACGCCGACGGGCGTGTCACGCTCCGAATTGTCGGCCCGGACCGGGTTGCCCATCTGCTCACCACAGTCCAACCCGGCCTGCCCGAGCGACTCACAGACAGGTTCACCAGGCTGGTCGATCATCTCATCTCGGAGTGATTCGACGGCCGTACCAGAATTCCCTTTTCCGTCAAGGGATTAGTACCGGTGATGCCTTCGCTTCGCAGCCGCGGCCTCTCCCGCCGCGACTTCGTAAAAGCCGCCGTCGCTATCGGGGGAACTGCGGCGTTGTCGGCCTGCCAGGGACGTGAGGGGCCGGATCTGCCAACCGGGCCCGACGACCCGTCGAGTCTGCCGACTCGCCAACACGCCTGGAACGAGTATACGGCGACTGACGACCACGGCAACCCCGTCCAACCCCGCCATCGAGTCGTGCTCCTCCTCGAATATGCCCGCGAGGAGACGCCCACCCGGGCGAACCGGGAAACCGTCCGCGACGCGCTCCGCTCGATCGAACGGGCCTATCCATACGGGAACGAGGGGCTGCTCTGCACGATGAGTTACTCGCCAGCGTATTTTGAGCGGTTCGAGACCACCCTCCTCGATTCGGTTGCGCTCCCCTCGCCGACGGCATTGGCCCCGTTCGAAGACCCTACCCTAGACACGCCAGATGCACTCGTCCACTTGGCGAGTGACTACGGCTCTGTCGTTTTGGGCGCCGAAGAAGCGCTGCGAGGCAACAGAGAAACGCTCAATGGAGTGAGTATTTCGGCCGACTTCGAAGGAGTGTTCGACGTGAGTGAGCGTCGCACCGGCTTCGTCGGTGCCGGCCTCCCCGCGTCGA
Source organism: uncultured Halobacteriales archaeon (assembly GCA_964552115.1). Taxonomy (GTDB): domain Archaea; phylum Halobacteriota; class Halobacteria; order Halobacteriales; family Haloarculaceae; genus CAZKGF01. Next base: position 12,333 of record CAZKGF010000028.1, on the reverse strand, counting down.
ACCAAGATGTCCAGGGGATTCCAGACTCCGACCCGGTCGACGACGACGCCCCACTCTACATGGGATTCAAATCCGGATTCGAGAAGAATCAGGCTAGCGAGGACTTCGTCACGATCGGGACTGGGCCATTCGCTGGGGGAACGACCCAACATCTCTCGAAACTCCGCCTCCACTTGGACCAATGGTACGAACAGGACTCGCGATACCACCGCGTCGCTACGATGTTCTGTCCGGCCCACGCGGAAGCAGGAGCCGTCGAGGGCGTCGGTGAAAACCTGGGCGATTCGAGCCAGATGTCCGAACGCGAATGCCCAGCCCACACCACTGACGATGCCAGAGAACACGGCGTCGTCGGCCATTCCCAAAAGACGGCCCGTGCCCGGACTGAGGATGATTCCCCGCTCTTGCTCCGGCGTGATTTCGACTCGACAGACGACGATCAAGCGACGTTACACTTTCTTTCACTCCAGGCCCAAATTTCGGATTTCGTCGAAACCCGAGAGGCGATGAACGGGACTGACGTCGCCGCCGAAACACCGGTCGGGCAACGGACGAACAACGGGATCCTCCAGTACATGACCGTCGAACACAGAGGTAATTACCTCCTGCCACCCCGCCCGCTGCGGGCCTTACCGACACCGGAGGGGCCATGAGCGACCGAAAGCTGAGTCGGCGTGCTGTCCTCGGCGCGAGTGGCTTGACACTGGCCGGACTCACACCCGGGTGTGCCGGACTCTTCGAAACCCGGACCCAACGGGCCCCACCACTCGTCGAAGACCGCCCTGACGCCGTCTATTATCCCACGCACGTCGAGGGCATGTCGATTCTTGGCATGGCGTCCGACGACCGGTATCGATTCGCGCTCACATTCAGTTTTCCCCACCGGTTCTGGCTCGTCAATGGGACTCGAACGAACCAGGTCGAACTCGAGGGAGAGAGCGATGTCCATCTCATGGTGACAGTCTGGGACGGCGAAACCGGACGCGTTCTCCCGAGTTCGAACCAACACGTGACGGTCACTGGGAACGGCGAGACACCGGTCGATCGATCACTGTGGCCGATGCTTTCACAGAATATGGACGTCCACTTCGGGGACAACGTCAGTCTTGCAGGGGATGGGACCTACGAGGTTTCGATCGATTTTGGACCCATCGGTGATCGAACCACGGGTGCCCTCACAGGAGCCTTCGCGGAGCCAGGGAACGTGAGTCTCTCCGTCGAGTTCAATCAGGCCGATCTGGAGGACATTAGTTTCCGACGGCTGCCGGACCAAGCTGGCGAGCGTGGCGCCCTCCAACCGATGGACATGGATATGATGCCGGTCGCCAGTGTCCCCCAGCGAAGTGCGCTTCCGGGGCGTGTTTTCGGGGAGTATACCACCGGTGACGCGATCTTCCTGGCGACGGCACTGCCCGAGCCACCAACCGGGGTCTCGGGGTCAGGCGAGTATTTGGCAGTCTCACCACGAACACCGTACAACCGATATCCCTTGCCGTTCATGGGCCTCACCGCAACAGTCCAGACCGACGACGGAACCGCCTTCGACGGGTCACTGACACCAACGCTCGATAGTGAATTGGGTTATCACTACGGCGCTGTCGTCGACGGGCTCGACACCGTTTCGTCGGTCACGCTGACGCCGGGGGCTCCACCGCAACTCGCCCGCCACGAAGGGTACGAAACAGCCTTTCTCGACCTGTCGAGCGGGACGATCAGTCCGTAATCACTCGTCGGATCGTTGGCGGGCCAGATAGACGGCGGCGATGACCAGTGCAACCATTACGACATCGAGTCCGTGTTCGAAAAGGTGGTGCGTTCCTGCCCCGATGGTACCCTGAATCGACAAGAAGGCGACGGCCGTCCGGGCCCCGAGTGCGAAGACAGCCAACGCAATCAGCACGTAGGATCTCGACCGGCGACGGAGGACCGCAGCGAGTGCCAAGCCGCCGACCGCACTCGCACCGAGCCCCGCCAACAGGAGAACCAGAAGGAGCGCGATGGAGTCAACACCACCGCCGGTGTGTGCCGGGCCCGGAATCGGGGGCGACATACGCTCACTTCGCAACCCCGTGGCTTGGTAATTCGGATCCCGACGTGACACTACTGGGGAGATTGGAAACCGACATGGTCCGCATCCGCGACGGCGCGTTCACCTGCAGCCGCCATATCGAACTCTCGAACGATCTCGCCATCACGAATGAGGGGTTCGAGTAACGCCTCGCCATCAGCCGGACCGGACTGGTCCGCCAGGCCAACGTGGTGACCGCCGTCCGCCGTTCGGTAGACTGCCTTCGTGCCACCGAGTTTGCCTCGCTTTGCGGCCGGTTCACCATCGACAGAGACTATGTCGAGCGCGAAATCGATCGGATCGGCATTACTCACGTAGCCACCGATTCCGAACCCGTCCGCAACATCCGCCAGCTCCGCAATGCTAGCCGGATCCAGGCCGCCCGACGCGAACATATCGACGTCCTCGTGACCCTCGATATCGAGTGCCCACCTGACCTCCCGGAGAATCGCCCGGAAATCACCTCGTCGGGACCCGGTCGTGTCGATGCGGACGCCGTCCAAGTCGTCGACGGCGGCCGCAGCCCGCACCGATTCGTCGACTTCGTCAGTGTAGGTGTCACAGAGGGCGATCCGAGGAACGTTCGGGCCGACGTGCGCATCGAAGGCACGCCAGGCGGCCTCCTGGTTCCCCCGCCCGAAGACAATCACCAACGAATGTGGCATTGTTCCACTCGCAGTTCGCCCGATGATCTCGCCAGCCGCGACGTTCGAAATACCGTCGAGCCCACCGACGAGGGCGCTACGCTCGACCATCGCGGCGATCGATGGGTGGACGTGGCGCGTCCCGAAACTCAGGATTTGTGCATCGGGCGCCGCAAGGCGGGTTTCGAGTGCCGCCGTTGCAACGCCACTCGCGTGTGACAAAAAGCCGAGTAACGGAGTTTCGTGCCGACAGAACTCCAGATACGGGCCTTCGATTCGCAGGACCGGTCCCCCGTCAAACAGCGTGCCCTCCGCAAGCGCGTCGACGTCGACCGCCATCCCCTCGAGTAACTCCGCTGCGTCGGGCAGGCCAGCAAACACCTCCCACTCACCCGTAGGAAACTGATCCGCAGTGACCTCGGCGACGACGGTTGGATTTCGGCCGGTTGCCTCGAGAACTTCCACAGTCCGGTCAAAGTAGGCGTCCGTCGCCCTGCCGTCGGCAATCGCGTCCGGCGGGACGATATCGAACTCCCCCATGAAGCGGCCTGCGTGTCGGGGGCCAATACAGTTTGCCGTTCGGCCCCGTCTCACTGAGGCGGGTGGATCGATCCGACTGCGTCGGGATCGGGCCCATTGACGATCGTCACGTCGGTTCCGTGCCGTCTGAGTGAAAATGCATCGCCGAACGGGTCCGTCTCCGGGAGGACGTACAGTCCGTCGCCGACAGTCCTCGCGTCTCGAGCGGTGAGGAGGTCCCGGTATGCCGAACTGAACTCCCGTGCGTCGGCCTCCGTCTCCCAGCTTGTTTTCCACACGTAGCCGTATCGCTCACCATCTCGGTACGGGACGAGTGTGTCTCCGCCCCACCCGGTCGCGGGATCGGATACGTATTCGTAGAGTGACCCGGGCCCCGTGGTGACGCCGTTGACTGCGAACATCGCGTAGATCGAGGCTTCACCCACGGTATCTCCAACCGGATCGAGATCGAATCGCGACCACGCTGATCCAGATCGATCCGGAATCGAAACGGAGACTGGTCGTTCGTCGGGATACGCCTCGGGATGGATGATCTGTTCGGTGCTCTCGGGTAATCGGTCGTGGGCGGCGTCGACGGCCGACCAGCCGCCCCGGGCTTCGAGCGTGCGAACGAACGACGGACCGGAGGCGTAGGGCTGGTACACTACGGTGAAGACGCCGCTGCGGTAGTCGCTGGTCCCACCTGCCGTCGTGACAGATCCCCCCGCGTTCGTGGCCGCCAACGACGGACACTGCCAGTCCTCTCCACACCGGGATTCGTACTGGCGTTGGAGAAGCGTCGCCTCACCTTCGACCAGGCCGTCGACGGCCAACTGGGTATCTTGGGTCGGTTGGGTCCCGTTCAGCCCGAAGTGTTGGTCTTGTAACGCGTGCACCAGTTCGTGCACCAGCGTGCTCCGAGAGAGACTCGGCGACGCCGAATCGCTCACGATGACGATCTCGTCTCGATCAGGGGCATAATACCCGAGAACCGACGTACCGAGGGTGCTGTCCATTACCTCCGCAAACGACGCATCCTCACCGACGAGGAATAGGCCCTCCCAGACCTGATCGTTCCAGCGGTTGTGCGCAGAATCCGCAGACGAGCCGGAGCGATTTGCACGGTATTGTTCGCGGCTGATCACCGACACGTTCACAGAGTCACGAAATTCGAGACCGCGGAGGATCTCCAGTCGGGCCATGGTCCGGGCGACGAGTGCCTCTCGCTCTGTCGCATTCAGACCGTCATCCGGCGAGAGAGACAGTGGGTCATCGTGCCAGTACCCGTCTTCGAATCCGAGAGAATCATCCGTCGGATCACCCCGATCACCGCGTTCGAACTGGACACACCCCGCCAGGACGATCAGGAATACTACGCCGATCAACAGGCCGAGACGAAGCCGAGTGCCAGTACTCATCGACTCGCTGGCGCGAAGTCAGCGAGAGCGGTTGTGTTCGGTGCATTGACGATCGTTACCATCGACCCATCGACAGTGAGGCTGAGTGCATCAGCGAACGGACTCTCCTCAGTGATGTGCCATGTACCCTCGCTGATTTTTGTACCGCCCCAGTGGGCGAGTAAATCTCGATATTGCTCGGCGAACCGCTGTGCCGTTGCTGAATTGTTCCAGGCAAGCCGCCAGACATAGCCTGTCTCCGCCCCGCGCTCGTAGACGTACAGTCGTTCGCCAGTCCAACCCCGAACGGCCGGGAGTTCGTACTGCAGCGGATTCGACTGGTTCAACGTAATGCCATCCATATTGAGAAACGCCTCGGCTTCGATCACGCTGGAAGTGTTGAAGGAATCGTACAAAGTGTAGCCGAACCCGGCTGCGAGCGCAGACGGCCCCAGCACTGCGTAATCCGGTCGGTTCGGAGGGCGGACACGTTCCCATCCCCCGTCGACAGCAGGCGTTGGACCGGTCGGTCGGGGCTCGAACGTCCCGTATAGCGAGGGATCCAAAATCTCGCGCGCGCTCGTCGGAATGTCCTCATAGGCCGCGTTGACCGCCGACCAGCCACCCGAGGAACGGAGCGACTCGATCAGCACAGGACCCGATTCGTATGGAAAGTATTCGAGGAAGTAAATCCCGAAGTGCGGTGGGGCAGTCGTTGACTGTGAATCGCCAAGCCCTCCGCCCCCGAGACAGGCCCACTCCTCGCCACATCGGTCGGCATAGGTCTGATGGACAACCGTCGCATCCCCCTCGAACAGTCCGTTGCGGCCATTGTATTGGTCTCGAGTTCCAGCGGGTGGCGGCGAATCGAAGTGTTGGTCCTGGAGGGCGTGGACCAGTTCGTGAGCGAGCGTGATCTCGTCCTCCAGACGGGGGGAATCTGACTCGGCGATCAACACGATCGACTCGCGTTCGCGACTGTAGGCACCTTGTACCGTCTGATTCAGGGTTTGTTGTTGGGTCTCGACGGACTCCGTGGATTCGCCAACGAGGAACAAGGCTTCGAACTTCGCGTTGTCGAACGTCTGCAATTGGTCATCCGTCTGCTGTTCGTTCAGCCCAAGCGGGTTACTCGCCCGATCGACGACCTCGACCGGGACTGTGTCGGTGAATTCGAGGCCACGAATGAGTTCTACACGCGCCATTGACCGCCCGATTACGGCCGATCGCTCGGACTTGTTGAGACCGTCGTCGGCTGTGATCGCCAGGGATTCATTCGCCCAATAGCCCGCCTCCCAGCCCAACCGATCTGACGGTGGATCCTGGGGCACATTTTGGTCCGAGGGTGTCGCTGGCGTCGCCGTTTCGGTCGGGGTCACGGTTGGTGCTCGGTCGGTTGTCGGAGTCGGCTGTTCACCGTCTTCTCCCGCGGGCAGGCTCCGCTGGGGCGGGGCGGCGATCGCACAACCGGCCAAGACGAGCATGCTGGCACAGAGGACCACGAGGACCGGACGGCGCATGGCCGATCGTTGTGGCCACGACGCAAAAACCAACCGGCAGGCGACCGCCAGCAATACAGGGCCTCCTCGCGATGGAACTGTCACGCATGAATCTCTCACCCGAACAGACGGCGGTGATCGTCATCGACATGCAAAACGGATTCTGTCACCCTGACGGGAGTCTATACGCGCCACCGAGCGAGGACGTGATCGGTCCGGTCACGGATCTCGTGGACCGCGCCCAAGCGGCCGGGTCGTCCGTGGTGTTTACCCGGGACGTCCACCCTGAGGGACAGTTCGACGACGCCCACTATTACGACGAATTCGAGCGCTGGGGAAAACACGTCGTCGAGGGGTCCTGGGAGGCCGAATTGGTCGCGGAACTCGATGCCGACAGGGCCGATCTCGTCGTCGAAAAACACACGTACGACGCGTTTCAGCGCACCGAGTTAGAAGGCTGGCTCGAGGCACACGGAATTCGGGATCTCGTCTTCTGTGGGACGCTCGCGAACGTCTGCGTTCTGCACACCGCTGGAAGTGCCGGTCTCAGGGATTTCCGACCCATCCTCGTCGAGGATGCCGTTGGATACATCGAGGCAGACCATCGCGAGTACGCCCTCGATCACGCCGACTGGCTGTTCGGTGAGGTCCACGATCGAGCGTCGATCAGTTTCGGCTGATCGAGACAGTGACGTCATCCCCCCGTTCCAGATCGAGTTCGCGCCCGATGAGCGTCACGCCAAATCGGCGACGCGCGCAATAACAGGCGATCCCGGTAATCGAATCACCGTTGACCTGCACGGAGAGATTCCCCCAGTCGATGGTCCGGCCGTCCGTCGTTCCGAGGCGTGTCCCCAAAAGCCTGGGCGTGGCCCGGTCGCCGAGCAAGCCGCCTCCATCGAAGTGAGGGAGGCCACCGTCGAGAATCCCTCCGCCCTCACTCGCAAGACCCACGAACCGCGTCCCCGGGGCCGGATGTCCGGGTTCGTCTAATCGAGCCCACGTGTCACCCACCGCGACGACGGTTCCGGTCCCATCCCAGGACCGGCCCTGAATCGGGGCATCGATCGCCAGGGAAACCGATCCGCTGGCCCGGTACGGATCGACTGTCTGAGAGCGAAATTCGAGGTGAACGTGGGTCGGCACCCACGGCGCGAAAAATCCCGCCCTGATCGGTCGCCCGAGCGGCTCCCCCACCGAAACGGTGTCACCAGGATCGACGGCAGCGTCGACGTGTAACAGTCTGGCGACGTACTCGCCCGTGTCCACCAACAGTAACTGATCGGTCGTGGCGGCATACGGCTTCGGTGGGGCAGTCACCGTCTTCACATCACGAACCTCGCCGGCGACAGGGCTGGGAACGTGAGACGACTCGGCCGGTGGATACAGATCGATAGCGCTGCCATCATCGTGTGCCTCAAACGGCGAATTGTACAGCGAAAACCGCCGAAAGTGATGGAGGACAGACGTCCCCAGTTCTACCGCCATATGACGGCTTTGGTGCCGTGTGATTTGAGAGCACCGCCAGCCGGCGAGGTTTTGGGCCACGAACTCGAACTCTGGTCCGTGTATCTGTATCGGGGACGAAGAGCCGATCCCACCGAAGATCGAGCCCGTACGGAGACAGCGATCGGCCACGCCGCCGAGATCGGTGAGGCTGTCCTCCGTGTCTGGTATCCTCCGCCGCAGGTCGTCTTCGGCCGCCTCGACCGGCACGCCGAAGGATACGACCAGGCACGAGCATGGGCTCGGGAACAGGGGTTTCCGCCAGCCGAACGGTCGGTCGGGGGGCGGGCGGTCGTCATGACCGGAACAACGCTGGCGTTCGTCCGGGCCGAACCAGTCGCCGAGCCACGAGCAGGCATCGACGACCGATATGAAACCGTTTTGGACACACTCACGGCGGTACTGAACGAGTTCGGTGTAGATGTCTCGACGGGCGAACCCCCCGAATCGTTCTGTCCGGGGAGTTACGGATTGCAGGCCGATGGGAAACTCGCCGGCCTCGCCCAACGGGTGCGTCAAGACGTGGCCGTCGTCGGTGGCGTGCTTATCGTCGACGACCGGGACCGTGTGGCCACCATCCTCGGGGAGGTCTACCGGACACTCGACTACCCGTTCGACCCACAAACCGTGGGCAGCGTTACAGCCGTCGCGGGACAGGTCGATCCCGACGACGTTCGGACCGCGGTCGAAACTGCCCTGTCCGGGCCGGAACCGGCAGTCCGTTACGTCGACTAACGCTTACTCTTTGGTCGATTCAGCCTCGAAGGCATGGCCGCACTCGGGGCAGCGAACCTCGTCGTGGCGGAGGGCGGCACTGGACTCCCTGACTTCACGCATCACGCTTGAAATTCGCTCTTCGGCCGCCATTTCCTCTTCGACGGCCAGGTCGATTCCCTCGACTTCGAGAAGAAATTTCGCGACTTCAGTCGCCTCGTACATCACGTCATCGAGTTCCTCGGCCGTGAAGAAGTCACACATCGCCCCGTAGAGGAAGGTAGCGCCGGATTTGCGGACTTTCTCTTCGAACGCGTGCCGGGCTTGATTCACCGCTTGAGGCGTGTAGGTGTCGGTCATGAACGGAACCAGTTCTGGGAGGTGATTCCCGATCTTGGTCATCTCGACGCCGGTTTCGGTCCGAAAATCAGCACACAGCCGGGCGATTGCCCATTCACGCGCCGTGATGTACGTCCGGTCCCGGAGGAATTCGTTGGCTCGCTCGTACGTCGAGCCGTCCATCTTCTTGAACCGGTCGTACTTGCGGACGTCTTCCGGAATCTGCGCGTCCGTCGACGAGCGCTCGGGCGTGTGATCGGAGTCGTCCGGGACGTCGTCGACCGTCTCGCCTCGCTCGCCACCGTCCCCCTGGGGCCCGTCGTTCATGGCCGAGGGTGGGACCCGGGGCCGAAAAAGCGTGTCGTCGGGTGTCGAGGGGCTTTTGGCGCCGGCAGACCCACCTGCAGCCATGCATGTCCTGGTGGGCGTCGACGACAGCGAACTGGGCCGGAAAGCCCTCGAGGACGCCATCACGCGTGCCGTCAGCGCCGGTGACGAACTCACAGTGGCTGTGTATGGTTCGGCCTCCAGCAGGGCAGAACTCGAAGCCGAGATAACCGAACGCCTCGAAGCGGCGGGACTCGAGCCGAGCCTTCGCCACCTCGACGGCGAACCCGGCAGTCAGCTGGTCCATTTCGCCGATTCCGAGGGCTACGACCGGCTGGTGGTAGCGGGCGGCGGGCGGACGCCGATGGGGAAGATCCGTCTCGGACCGGTCGCCGAGTTCGTCCTGTTGAACGCGGAGACGACGGTGACGGTGGTGCGGTAGCGATGGAGTTTCCCGACGAGCCGGCTGATTCGTTCCCGCCACCGCCGAGAGACGTCGAGGACGCTGCAAACCGAGAGATCCATCTCCGAGAGGCTGACGACTCCGATCGGGCGGATCTGCTGGATATGTATCGCGTGTTCGAACCCGAAGACAGAGCCCAAGGCATCCCCCCGGCCAGAGAGTCGGGGATCAAAGACTGGCTAGACGTCCTGTTGGCCGACGAGTGCTACAATGTCGTGGCAATCCACGACGGTCACCCCATCGGGCATTCGGTGCTCGTCCCCGACGACGAGGGTGCCTACGAACTCGCTATCTTCGTTCTTCAAGCGTACCAAGGGGCACAGATCGGCACGCAACTCCTGGAAACACTCCTGGGACTGGGGCAGTCGGACGGGGTAGAGACGGTCTGGCTCACGGTCGAGCGGTGGAACGAACCGGCGATCCGGCTGTACAGAAAAGTCGGATTCGAGACTATCGAGGCCGAGAGTTTCGAGGTGGAAATGTCAATTCGATTGACGGCTCCGTCGGACTAGACGGACAACACCGGTTGGCTCGCATACTCGAGGACGTACAGCGCGGCCTTTCCCAGCGTCTCCTCGGGTGATTCCGAGGGAGTTTCGCGGGGTAAGACGATAATGTCCGCACCGAGTTCTTCGGCCGTGTCGAGGACGACACTACCGGGCATTCGAGAGAGGCTGGAAACCGAAAACCCAGCCGCCGAGGAGTGTGAGAAATCGCCGATCCCGTCGGCATCGGCGAGTTGGTGGCGGACGGCCGCAGTGAAAGCTCGATGTTCGTCTGCCACGGCCGCTGCGTCGACATCGCCAGTTTGGATCCCTCGGGCAATCCGTTCGTCGATGACGTGGAGGAGATGGAGATTGGCGCGATACCGATCGGCCACGGCTACCGCATATTCCGCGGCTCGCTCTGCGCGATCGCTATTGTCGACGGGAGCGAGGACGAGCTCGATGTCGACGGCCATCGAGCGTCTTTCGGGTTGGGACCGGCAAAAAGCCGCCGGAACCCATGCGGGGAACCGGACGGCTTTATAGGGCGGCGCGCTGACGCGGTGACATGTTCGAAACGGTCGTGATTGCGACCGACGGGTCCGCGAGCGCGGCGCGTGCGGTCGAAGTCGCGCTCGATTTTGCCGGCCGGTTCGAGGCTGGTGTCCATGCGGTGTATGTGATCGACGAGACGGAAATCGAGGCCACCCCTGACCAGGTCCGTGACGAGTTAGCCCAAGCACTGACGACGGCGGGTGGGAAGGCGGTGACGGACGCCCGGGAACACGCGGCCGAACAGGGGGCAACCGAGGACATCGGTACGGCCGTTCGGTCGGGAGAACCTGCGCCGGAGATCATCAACTACGCCGAGGAGTGTAACGCAGACCTACTCGTCAGCGGAACACGTGGCCGCCACGGAGACCACGCATTTCTCTTGGGCAGTGTTGCAGAGGCCCTCGTCCGCCGGAGTCCGATCCCGGTGTTGACAGTTCGGCAACTCGAGGGGGACGAATCCCGCCCACAGCCATGACACCCGATCGCGGCCTTCTTTGGTTGTGCTCACCTCATCGTCGGTATGGACGATTGGCTCATCGACGATGATCGGCTTTCCCTCGCCCGGAAGTCCGTACTTCCAGGAGAGGGGTTTTTCCGCCCGGATTCCGTGGCGACGGCTGCCGCAGAACGTGACGCTGCAGCCGCGATGGCCGACACACCGGTGGTTGTCGTTGCCGATCCCGATGCCGATGGGCTCGCCTGCACCGCAATCATCAGAGAAGCACTCGGAGCCGCTGCGCTCGTCCCGGCTGGCCCGCACGAAATCGACGAAGCGCTCGACTGGGTGCGTGAATACGCCGAGACGGATTCGAGAGTCTTCATCTGCGATCTCTGCCCGGACTCAGCAGACGACATCGAACTCCTGGAACCGGTAACAGACCACGTTGCATCGGTTACCTGGTTCGACCATCACCAATGGGATAGTCAACTCGCCGGAGCAGTGCGGTCGTCGGGCGTCGACCTCGTCATCGGCCCATCTGATGAAGTGTGTACGGCCGACGTCGCCCTCACCGAACTGGACGCATCGCTCCCGGATCGATATGCCGAACTCGCTGCCGTGACCCGCGATCACGACCTGTGGATCCGTGACGACGATCGAAGCGGGGATCTGGCCGATTACGCGTACTGGGCGGATCCGGCCGAGTACATTCAGACGATTCGGGATCACGGAGCCGATTTGCCCCCAGACGTGCTCGACTTTCTGGCCGAACAGCGCGTGGAAAAACAGGCGTTGATCGATCGGGCAGTCGACCGCGCACAACTCAAAGAAATCGGCCAATGGACCGTCGGGGTCACGTACGGACGCTGCTCGCAAAACGAGGTCGCCGAGGCGTTACGGAAACAGGGTGCCGACGCCGCTGTCGTGGTCAAGCCGGCCGGGTCAGCGTCGATTCGTGGATCAGAGGGGTTCGAGCGCGCCCACGAAGTCGCCGGCCAGGTCAATGGCGGTGGCCACCCACGAGCGGCAGGGTGCAAACCGGATATCTACGACGACATGCTCGATTACGCCCACCACTGGACGACCCACGGTGCCGTGGCCAAGCGGACGATCCTCACAGCCTTCGAGCGGTTGGACGCAGATGACGAAACGCCTGCCTAACTGGGTCGGCCGTCACGCACCCTCGCTGCCAGCGACCCACCGATCTGAATAGGTTTCACCGCACGTACAAGCCACGTACGCGTGGATGACGTCGCCTTCGGCATAAAGCCCGCCAGCCGCCTCGTTCTGGGGTTCGGCAAAGGCAAAAATGAACCGCGTGTCGTGTACGTCACCAGCGGATCCCTCAGCCGGACAGGTCGCTCCACGTAGCGTGCGT
>CAZKGF010000027.1:0-14985 GCA_964552115.1 uncultured Halobacteriales archaeon | reverse complement strand
GGAACTCCTCGCCGCGGAGGACTTCCTGGACTTCGTGAACATGCGACCGGACCACGACTTCGACGCCGTCGGCCTCAAAGGCGAAATCGAAAAGCTCGCCCGATGATTGCAGTACGGTTGTACCCGTTGCCAGTCTGCGGTCTTCGGTGACGGACTCTCGGCCCCATTCCGAATCATCTAAAAATTTTTTCACGAATGGAGGTCTATCGTGGATCGATCGACTTTGATGGCGGCAGTTTTGATCGCGGACGAAATAGCTCGCTCCCGGCTTACTGTTCGAGGTGGGCCTTGGTCTGCCGGTGACGGTACCAAAAGAACGGCTCCAAGCCCAGGCGTCCGATCGGCGAAATCGCCCGGCCAACGTCGCCCGGCGGGAGTTCGTAGTCGACAACGTCACGAACGATCGTCTCGGCCCCGTCGGCGATGAACCGGTGGGTGTGCACCCAGTGTGACAGCGGTCCCGCCGTCATCTCGTCCCGAAAGATCGCCGAGCCATCGTCACGTTCGCACGCGTGGATCTGGGTAACCCATCGTCGCCGTGTTCCAATGCCGAGCGGGCGGACTGAGACGCGGACGATCGATCCGGTCCGGAGCACGTCCGGATCTGGGTCGCCGTCCGGTCCGGTCACCTCGTCAATCCGGAGGTTGACCCAGTTTGGGGTTAGAGCCACGAGCCCGTCTACGCGTATATGGAATGCCCAGACATCTCCGAGCGGTGCAGTAACCCGGATCGAGCGCTCGTAGCGTGCCATATCAGCACGGCTTCAGCGGTTGGTTACGGCCAGATTCCTCCTTCCTCTGCGGCGTCGACGATCCGGCCTAACGCGACCACGAAGGCGGCTGCCCGCAGTGTCGGTAGTGAGTTTGTCTCGTATGCATCAATGAGGTTAGAGAACTGTGTGACGATTACGTCCTCGAGTTCGGCGTTCACCCGCTCTTCGTCCCACGGGAAGCGTTGGCGATTTTGGACCCATTCGAAATATGAAACGGTAACTCCGCCTGCGTTCGCCAGGATGTCGGGAACGACCAACGTATCGGTATCTGCTAAAATTTCGTCAGCCTTCGGCGTGAGCGGACCGTTGGCTGCTTCGGAGATGACGTCGGCAGTCACCGATTGCGCGATCGCCTCGTCGATAGCGTTTTCGAGAGCAGCCGGAATGAGGAGGTCGACATCTAAGGTGAGGAGTTCCTCGTTTGACAGTTCCTGGGTACCATTACCGAATCCGACGACCGACCCTGACGTTCGCTTGTGGCTTTTGACTGCTTCGGGTTCCAGGCCATCCGGGTTGTAAACTCCTCCCTTCGAGTCACTTACCGCGACGACCGTGGCCCCCATGTCGTGGACGAGGTTGGCGGCGACGGATCCGGCGTTCCCGTACCCCTGGATCGCGACGGTTGCCTCCCCTATGTCTCGATCGATATATTTGAAGGCTTCCCGCGCTGCGAGGATCGTCGACCGCCCGGTTGCTTCGACGCGACCTTCACTGCCCCCACTCGATATCGCTTTTCCAGTGACGACTCCCGGTTCCGTTGTATCGGTAAGTGTCTCGTAGGTGTCTTTGATCCAGTTCATCTCCCGTTGGCCGGTGTTGACGTCAGGAGCTGGGATGTCGCGATCGATACCGATTATCGGGGTAAGTTCCGTGGCGTATGACCGAGTGATTCGTTCGAGTTCGCTCGCAGAGTACTGCGTTGGATCGAGTTCGATTCCGCCCTTTCCACCACCGTATGGGATATCAACGAGTGCACATTTGAACGCCATCCAACCCGCTAACGCCTTTACCTCGTCTCTCGTGACTGCTGGGTGGTATCGAATACCTCCTTTATACGGCCCGCGATCACCATTGAACTGCGCCCGAAATGCCCGAAACACCTCGATGGTTCCGTCGTCCATCTCGACGCTCAGGTTCGTTTCCAGAATACGTTCGGGGTGCACCAGACGTTCGACGAGCCCAGCGTCAATGTCCAGGTGTGTTGCTGCGTTCCGTACCTGCCCCTGGACAGTTTCGAATGGGTTGACCTCCTCGCTCATACCTGCCTCTCGGATGGGGGTGGTAAAAATTGATTGTCCTTCTTACTCTTCGGTGACGCCGGCTGCTCGGGCCCGATCCAGAATCTGTTTGGCCCGCGTCACATGGGGCGCGTCTATCATTTCCCCGTCAACGGCCACGACAGCTGCGTCGTCTGCTGCGTCGACAGCCTCGAGAACCCGCCTGGCCCATTCGATTTCTTGGGGCGGTGGGGTAAACGCATCGTTGATGAGCGGAACCTGGCGGGGATGGATCGCGATTTTTCCATCGAAGCCGAAACGGCGGGCGGTTTCAGCATCCGCTTGGACCACTGTGTCGTTTTTGTAATCTGTGACCAGCGTATCGATCGCATCGACATCGGCGGCTGCGGACGCGAGAACGACCCGTTGTCGCGCATAGAGGATTTCCGACCCATCGTCGGACCGGGTTGCTCCGATATCAGCCGCGAGGTCCTCTGCCCCAAATACGACAGCTGTCACCGGTTCGAACGCGGCGATACGGTCGACCGATAGAATTCCCGCTGCCGTTTCGACCAGGGCAAAGACAGGGAGGTCCGCCCCCCGTTCGGTACAGAGGCTGACCACTGTCTCGACGTCATCGACAGCCTCGACCTTGGGGACGACGACTGCGTCCGGGATTCCTCGGTCTAGTACAGCTGCCAGATCGGCATCCGCGCTGATCCCCTCCGGATTGACCCGCACACAAAGTTCACACGGCGCTGTGGTTTCCGCGATGGCTTCTCCCACTGTGACTCGAGCAGCGGCTGTATCTTTGGGGTGGACGCCATCTTCGAGATCGAAGACAACGACGTCTGCGCCGGTCGTCGGTGCCTTCCGGAGCATTGCTGGTTCGTCCCCCGGTACGAACAATACTGAACGACGGGCCATAGTGGTGAATTGGGGGCCGGAGGCTTGAGTGATCGCCGGTTTACCTTTTAGGAATACAGGACATCATAGATCGACGGCTACCAGAACGAGAGTTGACTTGCGAAGTTCATGTGATACTCCTAAACCCATATTGCGAGGATGCCTGTTTGTCGGTGGAGACTAGGGGACCCGTGAGTCGACGGCTCATTCTGCAAAAATAGCACTGACTGCGGCCACCTTCCTTTTTGACCGATCAGACCCTCCAACACGGTATGTCAGGTCGATACTTCGAGGAGTTTGCTGTCGGTGAATCGATAGAACACGAACGGCGGAGAACGATAAGTGAGGCGGACAACCAGCGGTTTTGTGATATGACGATGAATCAGCAGGGACTTCATTTGGATGCAGTTACAGCCGGAGAGACGGAGTTCGGTGAACGGATCGTTAATGGGCTATACACCATGTCCCTGGCGGTTGGATTGACGATTCCGGAGGCGACGGATGGAACGATCGTGGCGAATCTCTCGTTTGACAATGTTTCTCACCCAAATCCTGTATTTCACGGTGACACGATCGAGGCGACATCGACGGTAACCGAGAAACGCGAAACCAGCGATGGATCCCGCGGGGTGGTTACGATGCACGTCACGGTCGAACGGGTCGCCGATAACGAAACGGTCTGTGAGTTCGACCGGACGGTCCTTTCGCTGAAACGGGAGGACTAACAGCTCGTGGCTCTACGTTAGAAAGCTGCTGCAAGGCCGGCCATGTTGACTCCTGCCGCGGCCAGCCACGTGAGACCGAGAGCGAGCGGGACGACGGGCCGGATCGTTGGCGAGATCCGACGGGAAATTCCCACAGCGAACGCAAGTGCACCTATCTTGAGTCCCAAGAGGCCCCACAGTGGTCCAACCTGACCAATCGCGGCGACCACCACCGGATTAGCTTCGGTCATCCCTAGTCGGAGGCCCACGAGTGTAAGTACGAGATCGGCCACGAAGCCGAGTCCGGCAAGCGCCCACAGCCAACGCTCGAGGCGTGCTAACACGTTGGTGGTCTCCCGGCGTGGACGACCCGCACCGCTACCGCTGGGGCCAGCCACTCCCACGGTTGCTACCACCCGATCGGTCCATCCCATCCGAACCCACGGTGCCGCTCACCGTTGGACGGCGATGGGGCGGCGGGGGAGAAAAAAGCTTGGGCCGAGAAACCTCAGTTACGGAGATGGGAGAAGAACGCCTCTCACTTCAGCGCGGGAAGGAAGTCAATCGAGAGCGTCTTCGAGTCGCTGAATTAGTGGTGCATTGCCTACGAACACCGGCGTCCGTTCGTGGAGTTCAGTGGGTACTTTCGCGCTGAGGGATCTCTCACCGTCGCTGGAGCGACCGCCGACGGTCTCGATAATGTGGGCAATCGGGATTCCCTCGAACTGGAGGCGAAGTTTTCCTTCGGGTGCCTTCGTGAGCATCGGGTAACCGAAAATCCCGCCATACGTGAGAACTTGGTTCACATCTCCGACCATGGCGCCCCCATATCGGAGTTTGAGTCGGTCCGCCTCCAGTTCCTGGACGTATGCCCGAAACGGGTCCGTCCAGAGCGGACGGCGACCGCCGAAGCCATAGACGACCGGTTCCTCTGGCAGTGAAACCGCTCGCGACAGTACCTCCCGTGTGCCATCGCGCAGCAGATACTCGGTAACAGTACCGTCTGTGGCGAACACCATCGTCGTTATCGGGCCATACAGGATGTATCCGGCGCCAACGATGGACTGACCACCGGCTGGAAGGGGGTCATCGTAAATCCCGACGATCGTTCCCATGCCACCGTTCGATTTGAGATTCGACGATCCGTCTAACGGATCGCATGCGACGTGGAGTGAGCCCCCATCGGAGGATTCCCGAATGGATTCGCGCTCTTCGCTCGCATAACCCCCAACTTCCGGCAGGGCGAGGAGCTCTTCGGCGAAGCGGTCGTCGGCGTATACGTCCGCAGCCAGTTGCTGTTCTCCGCTCGGGTTTTCAGTGCTGGCGTACGCTCGGCGATCGGCCAACGCTTCTGTGACGTCGGCGGCGGTTGAGGCGACCGTGTCGACGATGGTATCCACGGATTCCGCGGGCGCGGGCATCGATGCGTTCAAGCCTCCGCTGCGGCCAGGGCTTCGTCGACTGACGCCTCCTCGTAGATGACTTTCTCGAGGGCGTCCAGAAGCCTCCGTGGCTGTTCGCGTTGAAAGACGTTCCGGCCGACTGCCAGTCCTGCCCCACCGGCTTCGATAACAGACTCAACGCTGCTCAGGAAGTCGCGGTCGGAAGTCTTCGAACCACCGGACATGACTACTTTGGTGGGGCCAGCCATCCGAACCGCACGCTCCATCGCTGATTGACTGCCAGGGTACTTCACCTTGGCCACATCGGCTCCCAGTTCCAGCGCCTCTCGGGCGGCATAGGCAATCGTCCCTGGTTTGGTGTCGTTCTTCAAACCCTGACCGCGGGGGTAAGACCACATGACGACGGGGAGATCGTGACGGCGCGCACTCTCTTGGACGTCACGAAACTCTTCTGCCATCTCGATTTCGTTATTGGAACCACCGTATAACGTAAACCCGACCGCGTCTGCTCCCATCTCGGCGGCGTAGTCCACTGACCAGTTCACCGCGGAGTCGGGCTCACCCATCCAGAGGTTCGATGTCCCGTTGATCTTTGCCAACAACGAAACCTCATCGTCATAGGATGGATAGTAGGCCTCGGCGACACCTTTCTGGACAGCGAGGGCCGTTACGGCAGGATGAGTCGCGACGTCGAAAACTCGTTCGGGATCAGCGCTTTCCGGTACATCCTCGAAATCCACCGGACCATGTTCGAGGCCGTGGTCGTATGCGAGTATGAGCACTTTACCATCCCGTGCGAGTGGCGTGTCGTCGAAGGGTCGCATTGGTAGTTGCGGCTGCGCCCAGCGCGCTAAAAGGTCTTTTCGTCATCCCCTGTGTAATTTGGGCACGCGATTGGGCCAGACGGTCGGGAATCCGAGTGGCCAACAGTTATTCGACGACCGGTCAATGTCCGGCGTATGAACTTCGAGCTGTCTCCGGAGCAGCGCCAGATTCGTGATATGGTCGCAGATTTCGTCGATGAAGAGGTGCAGCCTCGTGCGAAAGAAATCGACGAAACGGACGAATTTCCGTGGGACCTGGTCGAAGAGATGGGCTCACTCGGATTGATGGGAGGACCAATCGACGAGCAGTACGGCGGTGCGGGCCTCGATTATCACTCGTATGTGCTCGCCGTCGCAGAGATTTCGAGAGGGAGTGGTGGACTCGGAACGATCGTCGCAGCACACATTTCGCTGGCCTGTAACATGATCGCAGAATTCGGTAACGAAGCGCAAAAACAGGCGTATTTGGTCCCCCTCGCCGAAGGCTCGGATATCGGGGCGTTTGCCCTCTCTGAACCTGGGGCGGGCAGTGACGTCCCAGCGATGGAGACGACGGCGAGGCGCGACGGGGAAGAATACGTCATTGACGGGTCGAAATTGTGGATTTCGAATGGATCCGTCGCGGATACAGTCGTCCTCTTCGCGAAAACGGATCCCGAGGCCGGTGGTAAGGGAATTTCCGCCTTCGTCGTCCGTCCGGATGATGACCCGGGCTTTCAGGTCGAAGGGACCGAAGACAAGTTGGGAGACAAAGGTTGTCCAACGGCCGAGTTACGGTTTCAGGACCTACGCATTCCGGCCGATCGACTCCTCGGAAGTGAAGGAGATGGCTTGGTGCAGGCGCTCAAGACGCTCAACGGCGGACGGATCTCGATTGCGGCTCGTGGTGTTGGGATCGCGTCGGCAGCGCTCGAACAGGCTCGGTCGTACGCGACTAATCGAGAACAGTTCGATCAGCCGATCTCGGAGTTCCAGGCGATCCGACACAAACTGGCAGATATGGATACGAAACTACAGACGGCCCGGCTCCTCATGCATCGAGCTGCTGATCGCAAGATGCGCGGCCAAGACTACGTCAAGGCGGCGGCACAAGCGAAACTTCAGGCCTCCGAAGTTTCACGGGAGGTGGCCAACGAAGGAATACAGATTCACGGCGGCTATGGATACGTCAAGGACTTTCCCGCCGAGCGCTATTATCGGGATGCGAAGTTAAACGAAATATACGAAGGAACTAGCGAAATTCTTCGGAACACGATTGCCGATCGCCTTCTCGATGAAGCATGAATTACTCGAGTTGAGCTTGCATCCAGTTTCGATGGGCCTCGAGGCGACGCAATCCGGCGGTGGTAAGGCCGTAGACATCGTGGATACCCTCAGTTCGTGCCTCGACGTGGCCCGTCTCCTCGAGTGCCTCGAGGGCCTTGTAAAAGGTCGATGGATCGATTCGCTCGTCGTAGTGGTCGGCAAGCCGAGTCTTGAGTCCCTGGGCCTGGAGTGGTCCTGACCCTGCAAGAAGGACGCACATGTCTCGCCGCATGCCGCTTTGGAGCCACTTAGCCATGTGTTCCAGCCCACTCTCGACAGGTATCACGGTTTGGACTCGGTCGCTTCGGACCGACACGCTCGCCTTTGTGGAGCGAATAATACTGCCAATGCCGGCCGATACTGACCGTGTGGACGACCTAACGGGACGGTACGAGGAGACCGATACCGAACGACGGATCATTTTCGAAGCAAACGACCAGTCGGTCGTCGTTGGGCAAAATCTCGACGGTTACGCAATGTTGACGGTCCGAACCACCGTCGATGGTCCGGAACTCGAACGGTACTATGGCCTCGATATGGCTCTGGATCATGCAGCCGAAGTGTTGGGCGTCGATCCTACCTTGCTTCCCGTACCCGAGGCCGGAGCCGATATGGGAATGTAAGGTCCCCGACACTCGCGTTACAGGGCGCTAACGATCACGAACGGGACACCAAAGAGAAGGATGGCTATCACCAGTAAAATCAGGCCGTAGGCCAGCAACGTCGCAAGACTCGTGGTCCAGGCTGGATGTCGAAACCGTTCGAGGCCAGACATATCCCCCACGTCTCGGCCCTGTTATTTGAGTCTTTGTTCGGTCTTGGGGAGTCAGGCGAAGGTTCGTGAGATTTCTTCGTCCTCGTCATCCTGTTCGATCTTCTCGTAGGCGGCTTCGAAATCTGCCATGGTTACATCTGTCCGGTCATCACGGATGGCGAACATCCCGGCTTCCGTGCAAATAGCCTTGATGTCCGCTCCGGACGCGTCAGCGGCCAATGTTGCCAACCGATCGTAGGACACGTCGTCACTGACGCTCATCTCACGCGTGTGGATTTTGAAGATCTGCTCTCGACCCACCTCGTCCGGCTTGGGGACCTCGATAAGGCGATCGAAACGACCTGGGCGAAGAATAGCACGGTCGAGCATATCGAACCGGTTTGTCGCTGCAATGATCCGGATCTCACCCCGGTCCTCGAACCCGTCCATTTCCGACAGTAACTGCATCATCGTCCGCTGGACTTCCGCATCACCGGACGTCTTCGATTCCGTCCGTTTCGCGGCGATCGCGTCGATCTCGTCGATAAAGATGACGGCCGGTTCGTGCTGACGGGCTAACTCGAACAGGTCTCGCACAAGCTTCGCGCCCTCGCCGATGAATTTGTGGACCAATTCGGATCCGGCCATTTTGATAAACGTCGCGTCGGTTTGGTTCGCGACGGCTTTGGCCAGCATCGTTTTGCCCGTCCCTGGAGGACCGTGCAGGAGGACGCCGCTCGGCGGGTCGATGCCCACTTCTTCGAACATTTTAGGCCGTTTGAGGGGCATTTCGACGGTTTCGCGGACTTCTTCGACCTGTTCTTCGATCCCGCCGATATCCTGATACGTGACACCTGGACTTTCCTCGACCTGCATGACACGGGCACGGACGTCGGTCTCGTCGTCGAGCGATTTGACGATCGAGAGTGAATTATTGACAGCAACCCGGGAGTCTGGTTCGATGTTCGACCGCATCTCGTCGGTAACCTCCGTGAGGGCTTCTTGGTTGTTGCCGTGTTGCTTGATGATGACGCCCTCGGACGTGAGTTCCTGAACGGTGGCCACAAACAATGGAGACTGCTTGAGTTTCTTGTTCTCGTGAGTCAGCCGCTCGAGTTTCTGTTGATACTTGTTGTTTTCGGCGTTCGCATCGAGGAGTTTGTCCCGCATTTCCTCGTTTTGATCCTCAAGAACTTCGAGCCGCTCCTCCAGTGCTTCGATCTTGTCTTGTTGGGAGGCACTCTCGTCGTACGGCATTTCGACGTCCTCCACGGTGTCCGTCATTACCCCGCTGCTAGCGGGTGTGGTAATAAGAGGTTTCGGGTACCAACAGGGGACTCGGCAGAGCTGTGGTGTGATTCGGGCGCGAGCCCGTTGCCAAATTAGCAGTTGGAGTATGTTTATAGGTAATATATTGAAATCCAAAATATTATCACTCATCATCAATGATGAGTTGGCATGAGCCTCTCCGCGAGCGCCCAGACCGGATCAGATGATGATCCCTGGGCCCCAATTCGGGATCTACCTCCGAGCGCCAAACTGGTCGCAAAGGTACTGGAATACGATGGCCAGGCGACTCAACAACAACTCGCCGCTGAAACGCTCTTACCGGCCAGGACCGTTCGAACTGCACTGAGCCGGTTGGAGGAGGTTGACGCCATTGAGTCACGGTTTTCGTTTACTGATGCCCGTAAGCGCGTGTACCGACTCACCCTAGACTAGTTCTACCCCGTCCGTTCACTTTCGGTCCATCCGGACAATCCCTTTAGGCGATGGTACCGAAGTTGGTGGTATGACTCGGGTGCTCCATACTGGTGATACTCATCTCGGCTATCAGCAGTATCACGTCCCCGAGCGCCGCGAAGACTTTCTGGCGGCGTTTCAGCAGGTTGCTGAGGATGCGATTGAAACCGACGTTGAGGCAGTCGTCCACGCTGGTGACCTCTTCCACGACCGGCGACCGTCTCTTTCGGATATTATGGGCGCCCTGGACGTCCTTCGGACGCTTCAAACTGCTGAAATTCCCTTTCTGGCAGTCGTCGGGAATCACGAAGGGAAGCGGCGGGCACAGTGGTTGGATCTCTTCGAAGACCTTGGACTGGCGACCCGTCTGGGCCGAGATCCGGTAATTTGTGGAGATGTAGCACTCTACGGGCTCGACTATGTCCCCAGATCCAAACGCGAGACCATCTCATACGACTTTTCTGCCGCAGATGAAGAGTACTCGGCTCTAGTTACACATGGTCTGTTTGAACCATTTCCCCACGGTGAATGGGACGTACGCGATCTGCTCTCCTCCGCCACCGTCTCATTCGATGCCCTCCTTCTCGGTGACGATCATACCCCACAAACACGACGCCTGAGTGATCCCCACGAAACCGTCCTCACGTACTGTGGCTCAACGGAGCGTGTCAGTGCCACCGAACGGGACGAACGGGGATACAATATCGTCAGCTTCGACGAGGGAGTGGACGTTCGTCGGCGGGGTCTCGAGACGCGCTCGTTCGTATATATCGACGTGGAATTACAACCGAGTGAGGGGACGGCTAGCGTACGTGAACGAGTCGAGCAGGAAACCCTCGACTCGGCTGTTGTCATTGTGTCGGTCTCCGGGGATGGAGACCCGATCACACCCGCGACTATCGAAGAAGCAGCAACCGACCAGGGTGCCTTAGCAGTCCGCGTAACGGACCAGCGCGAACTCGCGGACGAGACAGATGAAACGGTGGCGTTCGCTGACCCCGATACTGTCGTCGAGGATCGCATCAGGTCTCTCGGATTGAGTCCAGCAGCAATGGATATCGACGAAACTGTTCGATCAACCGAAGTTGCCGACTCGACCGTTGCGGATGCTGTCGAAACGTCCGTGAGAGACCGCCTCGAATCTGACGATGCATCCTCTTTCGAGGCTGCCCAGACTGACGACGAGGAATCGGTCAAGTCACCCGGCCCATCTCGGAATTCCGATTCTGATACCATTGAACCGGCAGAGCCTGGTGGGCCAGAGGACCAGGCAACGATGGAGGAATATTTGTGAAACTCGACCGAATTCGACTTGACCAGTTCAAGTGCTTCACCGATGTTGATCTTCGGCTCGACTCCGGCGTCACGGTGATTCATGGACTCAATGGGAGTGGCAAATCCTCGCTCCTCGAAGCCGCGTTCTTTGCGTTATATGGGGCGCGTGCACTCCCACAAACTCTCGAATCGGTCGTAACGATCGGGGCCGAGGAGGCGACCGTCGAACTGTGGTTCACGCACGATGGCCAGAGCTATCACGTTCGTCGCCGGCTCCGTGTCCGAGATAGTGGCACTCAAACTGTCGAGTGCGTCCTCGAGATGCCTGGAGAGACGATCGAGGGATCGAAGGATGTTCGCCGGGAAATCGCAGAACTCCTTCGGATGGATCACGAGGCCTTTCTCAACTGTGCGTACGTCCGCCAAGGGGAAGTCAACAAATTGATCGACGCAGCACCGGCCCAACGCCAGGACATGCTGGACGACCTCCTCCAGTTAGGCAAACTCGAGTTGTATCGGGACAGGGCGAGTGATGCCAGAGTTGGAGTCGGGCGCGTTCGGGACGACACTCAGGGGGCGCTCACACAAGTTCGCGATCAAATCACAACGAAAGAGGACAAGGATCTGACTGGGGCACTCAACCAGGCGGAGACCGAACTCGCCGAGGTCAACGAGGAACGTGAGCGAATGGAAGCCAACCGTGAGGAGGCGACCGATGCCCTTGACGAGGCAGAGTCAATTCTCGAAACATACGAGGAAAAACGGGAGGAACTGACCGCCGTCGAAGACGACATCGAGGCACTCCGCGAGCGAATCGAGACTACTGAAGGCGAGCGAGAGGAGTTGGCCGAGGAAATTCAACAGCTCCGAGACGACCGCGAGGAAGCCGCTACTAAACGGGAGCAGTTACTCGCACAAACGGCCATCGACACTGCGACCGAGGCGGATATCAGAGCCCGACGCCAGGCACTCCGCGAGGAACGTGAGACGGTCAGCGAGCGGATCAACGAACTCGTGGCCGACAAACAGCGCTTTCACAGCCGCGCTCAGTCTCGACGTGAACGTGCGGACACGCTCGCGGAGCGAGCCACCGAAAAGCGCGAAGAGGCAGCCCAACTCGATGTGGAGGTCGAAAACGGGCGGAAGGATCTAGCTGACCGCCGGAATGATCTCGCTGAGATGGCCGCACGAATCGACGAAATCGAGGACCAGTTTGCCGATGCGCCGGTTTCTGTGGGTGAGGCTGGTACGTGGGAGTCGGAGGTGACGGAGGAACTCTCGGAGCTCCGAGCGACGATTTCTGAACTCGAGACTCGAGTGGAGGCCGAACAGGCCGCACTCGCCGATGCACGCGCGTTGGTGGCGGCTGGGAAGTGCCCGGAGTGTGGCCAGGATGTCGAGTCTGCACCGCATGTCGATTCTATCGACGAAGACAAACAACGGGTTGCCACGCTCAAAGCCGAATTGGCCGAACGAGAGGATGAGCGCTCCTCCCTTGAGGAAACTCTCGAAACCGCAGAGAAATTTGAGGGGCTGGAAACTGAATACGGGGAACTCGTTACTCGTCGTTCCGATATCGAATCGCTCGTTTCCGAACGCGAGCGCTCGCTCGAAGAGAAAGCCGAGCGGGCTGAGGAGTTGCGGGGGTCAGCCTCCAAGTTGGATGCTGACGCGGACGAAGAGCGGGCCGCTGGGGAGCGGTTGGCCGCACGAGCAGAACGATTACAGGCGGCAATTGGCACAGAGAACGCCAGACTGTCGACTCTCAAGGAGCGACTGGAACGATTGGAAACACTATCCGATGTCACCGACCGTATCGAGACACTGGAGTCCGATATTGCCCGACGCGACGAGCGACGTGGCGAGTTGGCCGATCGCGTCGCCGATCATCGAGAACGAGTAGCGTCGTTACGGGAGCGAAAGAGCGAACTCAAATCGGATCTCGACGAGTCGAGCCTTCAGTCTGCACGTGAGGAACGCACCCGTGCGGCGGACTATCTCGAGGCGGTCGAGGCCGAACTTGAGGAACTGGATGAACGACGAAGCGAACTGCGGGAGACGATTGGTGCCCTTCGAAACGAACTCACCGAGCTTCAATCCCTCCGTGAACGGCGAGACGACCTCGAGACACAACTGTCCAATTTGAACTCGCTCTACGAGGAAGTAGCAGACTTACAGGAGATGTATGGCCAACTTCGGACCGAGTTGCGCCAACGTAACGTCGACGTCCTCGAGCGAATGTTGAACGAAACGTTCGATCTCGTCTACCAGAACGATTCGTACTCCCACATCGAATTGGACGGCGAATATCGGTTGACTGTCTATCAAAAAGACGGCGATCCCCTCGAGCCCGAACAGCTTTCTGGTGGCGAACGAGCTCTCTTCAACCTGAGTCTTCGGGCAGCCATCTACCGTCTCTTGGCCGAGGGTATTGAAGGCGGTGCGCCGATGCCACCACTCATTCTCGATGAACCGACCGTCTATCTCGATGCCGGGCACGTGTCCCGGCTTGTCGCACTCGTCGAACACATGCGCGATCTCGGTGTCGAACAAATCCTGCTCGTCAGTCACGATGAAGAGTTGGTGGGCGCAGCGGACGATTTGGTCACCGTCCAAAAAGATGCAACGACGAATCGCTCGAGTGTCGAGCGCAGCGCCGGTCCCGAGGTGGCTGCCCATGCTGACGATTGATCATTCGAGTAGCCGCTCGGCCGGCTGGTATGCGGGCGTCGTCTCGTAGGCACGCTCATCAGCGATTGTCGTCTCCCGGAGCAATCCTGCCGTCCGGAGTTCGGCAAGCAGGCCGTGAAGGTCACTTTCACAGAATGTCGTCTGCGAACTCAACGTCCGCACGTCGAGCGGACCGCGGCGGTGGACGAAAGCGAGTAGTAAATCGGGTGGGGTGACGTTTTCGGACAGTTCCGTCGGTTGTAGGGGCCTGATTTCCTCTGTCTTCAGATAGCACATCTCGTTTGTTCGGGGATTCCACACCAGACTCTCTGGTCCCTGTGTCCCACAGAGGACGTACCGCCGCCCGCTCGAATCTTTGACCGGGCGCATACTCAATCATCCCGGTGTGTGCGCGGTTACCCGTTGTGATCTGTTGATTTGAAGCGGTGATACCGGTAGTAGCCGTACCCACCGAGGACCACTCCTGCCAGGATGAGCTGTCCTCCGAGTTCGAATCGTCCTTCGAAGACGGCGAACATCGCCCCGAGCGAAACCGCCAGGAGGGCGATGTTGAAGACGGCAACCAATCCCCAGAACAGCCGATGGGTTGCCGGATCGATTTCTGTCTCATTGTCAGTCGGATCGGGAGGCTCGGGAATCTCCGGGCCGAGTTCCATCGGGTCGAATTCCTCCGGCTCCGTGTACTGGTCGGCGGCGACCTGGCCATCGGGTTGGGGCCATTGGCCCGGATCGTAATCGTCGTCGTCCGGTGACACGGTATGGGCTTGAGCCGGCGACCCCAAAACCCGTTCGACGGCATGGCGACCACCGGGGTTATAGGCGGGGGCTGCAAACTGGCTGGCCAGGATGGGGCAACACGAGATCGGTGAATTCTCCGGAACTTCGGCCGACGATCGGCCCTCAGCCGCGGAGGCGGCTCACGTGGCTGGAGACGGCCGTGGACAGGCTGATCACGTCGAGCCGGGAACCGGCTGGAGCGATGTCGATTCGACAATTTCCTTCGCGGTGACCCAGGTCGATTACACCATCTCGGGGCGGGGAGACGACGAGCGCCCGATCGTCCACGTCTTTGGTCGGACGACCGAGCAGGAACCGGTACATGCGCGTGTCCACGACTTTCAACCCTATTTCTACGCACCGTCCAGCAACATCGATGGCGACGAACCACACCGGTACGATGGAATCGTCGATACCGAGGCGGTGGACGATGACGGTGATCCCTACGAGAGTATCCGGGGTGAACGGCTGACCAAACTATACGGGCGGACGCCTCGAGACGTTGGCAATATTCGAGACGAGTTCGATCACTTCGAAGCTGATATTCTGTTCCCGAATCGGTTTTTGATCGACAAGGACGTTACCAGCGGCGTCCGGATCCCAGCGAGGAAAC
>CAZKGF010000026.1:0-15578 GCA_964552115.1 uncultured Halobacteriales archaeon | reverse complement strand
ACTCAAGATCCGCTCCCGTAGGGGTCCAAGGGTTCGAATCCCTTCCCTCGCACTGTTCGGCCACTACGGCCCTCGCAAACAGTGCGGGAAGCCCGCATCGGAGCGGTCTTCCCTCGCAATCTAGATTTCGAGGAGGCCCTGCTAAACCCACAGACCAATATCATGGTAGACCATTATGTTTATCAGCCCGGGAGACTAGCTCATGAAGCGCGATCCAGCACTTGGTGGATCGCACGCAGGCCAGCCCCGATTCGATCAGGTACCGGTACGACAGGTGGACCAACCTGACGACACAGGTCGGTCCATATCCGGGTTGGAAGGGGGGATCCCGGACGACCGCCTGATCCCCGAAAAAACTCCAGGCGTTCATGGCGGTGGTACCCGAACCGTGTGGGACACGACGGGACTCGGCCTGCGTTTCGAACCGATACCAGTGACTCTTCAGTTCGACCGCTGGAGCAGCCCCGTTTCTGCGGTCAAACAGTGTGCCTTTCCCGCGTCACTCGAAGTACTGAACCATGAGCGATGCAACCCGCCGATCGGCCGTGGCCGAGCGAGCTGCCAGGGCAGGTGGTGTCGGGGCACAAGGGTCCTTTCGGACGGGGATCGAAGTCGACACGAAAGCCCACAAGAACGATGTCGTAACAGACGCCGATCGTGATGCGCAGCGACAGGTGATCGGGACCATCATCGACGAGTTCCCGGACGCGCAATTCGTCTGCGAGGAGGATTCGGTTCCTATCGATGCAGACGACGTGGCTCTTTTGGATTCGGTACCCGAGACGGGCGATGTCTGGGTTGTCGATCCGATCGATGGCACGGCGAACTACGTCAGAGGAATACGGTTTTGGGCGACCAGTGTGGCAGCCATCGTCGACGGACGCACCACGGCGGCGACGACGTACTTACCGGCCGAACAGGACATCTACACTGCCGGCCCGGAAAGCGTCACGCATAACGGTGACCGAATGACGGTGAGTGGGCGAGCTGATACGGACACGTTTTGCGTTGGGTTGATCGGCTGGTGGCCCCTCCACGATGGCCGGCAGGCGTCCAGGTTGTTTCGGACTGCTGCCGACCGATTCGGTGACGTACGACGGATGGGAAGCATGCAAGGTATGTTGGCACTGGTGGCTTCGGGGAGTCTCGATGCCGCATTCATGCCCGAAACGCCCCATCCCTGGGACGCCTTGGCTGGCGTCGAACTGATCCGTCGTGCCGGTGGTGTGGCCACGGATATCGACGGCAATCCCTGGTCGGATGGGTCGGCAGGGCTCGTCGTTTCGAACGGCGAATGCCACGATGCGATCCGTGAACCGATCGCGAACGCTGTCGATGGCGAACCGGCGGACTGACCGGACTTGCCGACCGGAACCCTCAACTCCCAGGGCCGAGGGTGAGCCCACATGGACCTGTTCCCCCGCTCGGAGGCCGCCGCCGTCCGCCTCTGGCTCGGTGCGTTCGTCGGGGCTATTGCCACCATAATCGTTGCGGCGATCGCGTTTCCCGAGCGGGTCTACTACGAATTCATCTGGCGGTATTTTTGGGGGCCGGTGTACGCAGACGCACACGGGGCCGCCTGTGCGGTCCATTTTCCCGGCCGAGACGAGACAGTGCTTGATCCCGCAGGTGGGTGTACACAACCGGGTGCGATCGTGGCCGAACCCGGATACACACTGGTTTCAGAACTCGGCTATATTCTGATCCTGATTTTCATGCTCATCGGGATCTACCTGCTCCTTCGTCGGCTTACTCTGGAGCCATACAGACAGTTCTTCTACGCCCTGGTTCCCTGGATCCTCTTCGGCGGAGCCCTCCGGGTCGTCGAAGACGCCTTTGACGCGACTCCTACTGGCGTAGATCCGGCAGTTACGTACCCACTGAACACCCTCCTGATCAGCCCGGTCATCTACGTCACCGTATTCATCCTCGCGTTGACGGCCCTCTTCGTGGCCAAGTGGCTTACCCGAGCGGGCTATGCGACAACCTTCCACTACCCATTGGGGATCGCCGGAACCGGCGTGGCGGCCGTGACTGTCGCGTATCTTCTGTGGTTGGGAGCCGTGACTGACTACGTCAGCCTCTACCCATTGGTGCTCCTGACGGTTCTCGTCCTGGCATCAGTGATCACTGGCGTCGTGTATGTGGCCACGAATCGATGGTGGCCGCGGGTGAACGCGGGGACTGGATTTATGGGGGCGGTCGTCATCTGGGCTCACTCGATCGATGGCGTTGCGAACGTTCTCGCTTCCGACTGGACCTGGGTGTTCGGCCTCTCTGGATACGGCTCCAAACACCCGATCGATCGCATCCTCTCTGGTATCGTTACCTCCGTTCAGCCAGCCGAGCTGACTGCCATGGTCGGCGATTCCTGGCTATTTCTCGTGGTGAAAGTCGTCGTTGCGCTGTTCATCGTCTCGCTGTTCGATGACCGATTTATCGAAGAAAGCCCTCGGTATTCGGTGATGCTGTTGGGTGCAGTCGTTGCGATCGGTCTCGGCCCCGGGACCCGGGATATGATCCGGGTAACGCTCGGCATTTGATCCGGTTCAGGGAAACGGGTGATGTTGTCGGTCCAGGCGAGGCTCGAACCCGAGCGATTCCGGCACGGTTCTGGCTCGGTCGCCGAAGTACGCGGTGTCGAAGAACAAAGGTTGTGCGGAGGGGACGATCGCCCTGACCGCTTCGAACCCGAGTGAGTCGACATCTCTCGTCGTGGTCCTGACTGCATACGGCGTGAGGCTGTGGTCCGTGAGACGTTCGACGACGGCGGTCAGTTCGTCCGTCACTGACGGGGGCGTTTCCTGCCCCACCGACGCTGCAGGGACCTCGGTCTCGGGCTGGACGAACGAGCCGGCATGCCCGGGTTCTTGGGCGTAGTGGCCGATCTGACCGTTTTGTTGTTTGGCGGTATCCACACCCATGCCGTCGAGCTCCATCCAGTTCTGAAGCGCTTCCGTGAGAGCAGCCGTGGCCGCAGTTGTGACGTCCAGGTTGGCCCCCGAACCCATAGCCAGTTTCGGCCACCGATCGCGACTCACTGCAGCCCCGACCACCGGAACATCGACATCCTGTGTTAGCAACACCAGGTTGACGTCGAGGTCTTCGGCACACGCCCGATCTCGAATCGTTCGGATCGATTCAGCCGAGATGTCGAGACCGAGGGGATCGAACGTCGAGTACCACGCAATCATGGTCGCATCGCGTTCGATCACTTCGTACAGTCCGGAGAGAAGCGCCTCCGGTCCGGAGTTCCCCAACCCCAACCCAGTCGTGATCGCCGGGCGCCACGCATCGCTCGGTGGCGGATAATAGACGACGTCAGCCGGGATGTGAACGTCACCGCCGGTCGCCAAATTCTGGCCAGTGACCCACGTCACGTCACCCGGAGGCCCGTCGCCAGGGGTGACGAAGGCTGTTGGCGGCACGGCATTCGGTAGGTCGTCTGGGGTCCCACTCGGAAGGCTATCGGCCCGGTAGATGCCGGCACAGTACCGCTCGAGGCTTTCGCCGAGGGCTTTCATGAACGCAGTATCCCAGTCGACAGCGACTCCGGCGGCCTGGCGAGGGGCCGAGCCATCGCTGAACCCCTCGGTCTCACAGAGTGTAGCCAAGTAATACGGCAGGGGAAAGGACTCAGCTTCGCCGACCTCTCGAACGATGCCGACGCGGGGATCGAGACCCACCTCGGCACTCTCCAGGGCCACGTCCAGTGCGCGATGGGTATCCTCCAGTGGGACAGATGGATCTGGTGGGTTAGCACACTCACATCCGGGAAGGGAAAGGAGCCGCCGATTCGCAGCCGGCAGTTCGCGGACCCGTCCTAATGCCGCTTCGGAATCGCCGGATACCAGGCGCGTGAGCGCTCGGCCAGCGATTGCACCGGCTAACCGGGCGGTGTGAGCCGGGGGTGCCGGAACCGGCTCTGCTGCCGGATCGACGTTCGCTTCGACACGACCACGGAGACACTCATAACAGGCCGTCCCCGGGCCGAATCCCGTAATGGCTGCGTCGGCTACTGGATAGCCCCCGATTCCGCCTAACTCGACTGCGAGCCATCGGGTATTTCCATCGCCTGCGACGCGGTTGGCCCGGGCGAAAGCCGTGGAACCGGCTTGGGCCACGACGGCGGCGTGCTCGAATTCGTCGATTGCTTCGGGCGCAACGTCACTAGTCGTTTCCTCGATGTCGCCGAGCGCGGCTTCGATCGCCGATCTAGCCGGGCCCGTTCCGCACAATCCAACGGTCACGTCTCACCCTTCCATCTGCGTGTGGAAGCATGCATGGTTACGATTCTAGGAGACGGTGGGCAATCGCCGCCATTTCACCGGGGCTTGCTGTTCCCAATCGGTCGTCGCCGAGAATGAGCCGGAGGCGGGGCCGGCCCACGTCGATCGGGACCTTTTCGGTCTCGAGTAGGCCCTGATCTTCAAGGCGTGTCTTGGTCCGGGAAAACGTCGCTTTACTCGCGATGCCGACGTCTTCACCCCACTTACTGATGTCATAGAGGAGTTCTCGATTGCGGGCAGCAACGAGAAGACAAATGGTGACGGCATCGAGTCCATCGCCGTCTCCAACGGCTGTCTCGAGTGTATCGATGAGGGCGTCGAAGTCGGTGGCAGTATCGCTACCAAATTCCGACCGCAACGTCTCCCTGATTCGTGACAGGGGTGGTGTTCGCAACTCGTATGGTTCTCCTCTGGCCCAGATTTCTTCGTAGCGATCTGTCGCCGTAGCGTGAAACTCGTCGTTGGTCGACGACAGACTCGCAACCGTCTCTCCGGCGCCAACGATCACCGAAACGCCGGTTTCGGTTAGAATCAGCGAACACCGGGGGTCGTCATCGATCGTCCGAAGCGCTAGCGATTCGGAGGCGACGAGATCTGCGGCTCGACTGGCAATTAAGAAGTCTTCGAAGAGGGACGCGAGTGGTTCCTCTCGAGCCAGGAGTCGTACTGATGGCGGCGTCGAGACTTCGAAGAGGACCGTGACGACCGCTCGTATCCCCGTTCGATCGAGGCTCGAAACGAGGATGTCGTCGTGTGCGTCCGCGAACTCCCCCCGCAGGATGTCCGCGACCGAATCCTCGACGCGCGTGGCTGGGCCCATTGTCTCCGTCTCTATTTCAGAATACGCTACTTAATATTAATGGCCCTCGAGTCGACATTAAAGCGGGACAGTACACTGACCGGCCGGTGCGCACGGACGAGTACACAGCCGATTCATGGCGTAGATGGTAGTTTATTACCGCCGGCTCACGACCCCACGGTATGACCTACGAAACCGTTCGGGAGACGGATCCTGCCGTTGCTGAAGCGCTGGTTGGCGAACGTACACGTCAACGCGAAACACTCGGGATGATAGCGAGTGAAAACCACGTCAGTGAAGCTGTTCTTGAGGCCCAAAGCTCGGAATTGACGAACAAGTATGCGGAGGGGTATCCGGGCGAGCGATACTACGGCGGCTGTGAGTACGCAAACGACGTCGAGGAACTCGCCATCGAACGGGCCAAGGAACTCTGGGGTGCCGAACACGTCAACGTCCAGCCACACTCGGGATCCCAGGCCAACATGGGCGTCTATCTCGCGGTTCTCGATCCCGGAGACAGGATTCTGTCGCTGGAACTCGAACACGGCGGCCATCTCAGTCACGGCCACCCGGCAAATTTCGCGGGGAAGACTTACGAAATCGAGAACTACGAAGTCGATCCCGAGACCGGCTATATCGATTACGACGCGCTCCAGGCCCACGCAGAATCGTTCGAGCCTGACGTCATCGTGTCCGGGTATTCGGCGTATCCCCGAACGGTCGATTGGGAACGCGTCCAGGAGGCAGCAAACGCCGTCGACGCATACCACGTCGCTGATATTGCACACATTACCGGATTGGTAGCCGCGGGGGTCCACGACTCTCCCGTCGGCGTCGCCGATTTCGTCACCGGCTCAACCCACAAGACGATTCGTGCGGGGCGTGGCGGGATCATCATGTGTGACCAAGCACATGCTGACGCCGTGGATGCCGCAGTCTTTCCCGGCTGTCAAGGCGGGCCGCTCATGCACAACATCGCTGGCAAAGCAGTTGGCTTCAAGGAAGCACTCGATCCCTCCTTCACCACGTATGCCGAACAAATCGTGGCCAATGCACGCGCGCTCGGTGAGCGACTTCAGGAGCACGGGCTCTCACTCGTGTCTGGGGGAACTGATACCCACCTTGTCCTCGTCGATTTGCGCGAGTCACATCCCGACACCACGGGGAAGGAAGTAGAGGCAGCCCTCGAATCGGTCGGCCTCGTCCTCAATGCGAACACGGTCCCTGGCGAAACTCGGTCGCCGTTCAATCCCTCCGGTATTCGGATCGGGACGCCCGCGCTGACGACACGTGGTTTCGATGCCGATGCGATGCGAGATGTCGCCGATCTCATCGTCCGGGTCGTCGATGCGCCTGAAGATGACGACATCAAAGCAGCCGTCTCCGACAGCGTCCAGACCCTCTGCGAACGCTTCCCGCTGTACGAGTGACACCGTTCCAGTCGTCTACGACAGCGCTCCCCACAGGCTAGTCACGTACCTCGGCAGATACCTTGGTGTGTCTTCCTCAAAGATCATGCCGAGAGTAGATGGCCGTCCCGGTCCGACTCCACCAGTCACAACCGCTCGGTTGCGCGTGCGAGTGCCGTCTCGTCGTCTTCCCGGAGGGCAGTGAGCAAATCTCGGACCGCCCTAACAAGGGACTCGGCGTCCGCCGGATCAACGTCGCCATCGAGTGCGTCGATGCGCTTGCGGTGGGTCCGAATGGACGACAGGACTGTACTCACCGGTGGCTCTGGCGAATCGAGAACTTTCCGTAGATCAGTATGGAGCGCTTCAGTCACAGACGCGATCGATCTCCCTCGTGCCCCTCGTGCCGCTTCGGGCACGTCCTCAGGGGTGGGGCGTTCACCGGTCTCACCCGCGTCTATCATTTCCAGGAAGTACCACTCGACATCGTCATCCACGCGCATTGTGCCCGCAATCGTTCGACCCAACTCCGCGATTTCAGCGGCAATGAGGTACTCGTCCGTGAGTGGACGGATGGTTCCCCCGGTCACGAACCCACGCTCACGAACGTGGGACTTCGCGATCGATGCTGCTTCGTCGGCTAGGTCGGTTAGCGGCTGCTCGTCGATTGCTGCACGGACAGGAGTCAGATCAAGCGTTGTGGGTTCGTCGGTATGGACAGCACGCTCGCCCACCCCGACGCTGTACGAACTCCCACACGTCGGACACGTGATTGATCCGGTTTCGAAATAGGACCACCTGGTCTCACACTCTCGACACTCCCGCTCACCCCGAATTTCCATGGTGGTTCTAGCGGATCGCGAGTCATAATTTGCGGGGTGGCAACACTGCAACGGAGGCTGGATTGGCGTTCGCTCTCCGGCGATTCGTTCGGAATGCCGGTACATTTATGGTCGTTCCCGAAATTGTCCAGGGTGACGCTTCGCTTGGAGGGCCGAAGCGTCAGCGGGGACCAATTCAGGGCGGCAAGCGAACACGCGGGTTTTCCCCGCGTGTTCTGCTTTCCTTTCGACACAAGTCGAGTAGAAACAGCTCGTACAGCTAGGATATCGACAGTGAATCCGACCCCGACTCTCCTTCGTCCCACTTGAGTTCGAACTCGATACTCAGTTCTGTGTTCCCATCCGGCGGTCCTTCGCGTTCTGCCTTGACCTCGAAGGTTACCGTTTCTGGCGGATCCTACGTCAAGTTGTCACCGCCGCTTTCTAATTCGAGGGAATTGCCAGCCTCCAGGTTCGTTGCCACTCGGCGTAGATGCTCTGCGACTTCGGTTCTTGACGCGCGTTGCTCCGTTTCGAACAGCACTTCTTCTGGCATACTGGTAAACAGTCTCTGGAGAGGAATAAGCCTACGCGTCTAGGGTTGATAGAGCAGTATCCATGATTGACACCATCCGGACTATGGATATGCTAGGGAAAGAACAGACATGGGCGATGAGTCATGGACGTTACCTGTTCGGAATCCCGCGTTGACACCGGGATTGGTCACTGCAAAGCACTGTCCTCTTCACAAGGAGTCGAGAGGGCTGGGGCGGGCCGTTGCCAACCAATACACGGGATACGTGCCGAATCACGCCGATCGTCCACGATACGAAGAGCGCAGTTGTGGTCAGTAACCCAGGAAGAATCGGTTTGTTCTGCAAGGCGCATTATCAGCACGTATTTGAAACGACATATTTAATAGATTCCGACAATAACCACCGCGCAGACTTTCCCAATGTACGACCTGACAGGCTTTCAGCGCGACCTCCTCTACGTCATCGCCGGGAAGGATGAACCCCATGGGTTGGCTATTAAGGAGGAACTTGAGGAATACTACGAAAAAGAGATCCACCACGGCCGGCTGTATCCAAATCTGGATACGCTTGTCGACAAAGGACTCGTCGAGAAGGGACAACGAGATCGCCGGACGAACTTCTACAGTCTGACTCGTCGGGGTCGCCGCGAAATTGAAGCTCGCCGGGAGTGGGAAGACCAGTACGTCGAACTTTGAGGACCCGACCGGCTGGATAGCTACCTGACAGTGCTCTGTCCTCTCTAGGCACGAACGATAGTCACGACTAGGGGACGGAGTTCAGAACTGGTATCTTCGATCGTCGCTGTCCGAACCGGGTAGCTGGCCGCCGGCCATTTCGTCGTACGTCATCCCCGAGAGATATTCGTCGTAGGTAACGTCGTAGCCACTCCGTAGATGAAAATCAAGCGTGCCAGTCTCCACCGCCGTCTGAAAGAGCATGTGCACCCCCCGACGAAGGAGTTCGTCGGTTTCGTCCGGTTCCATGGCTGCGGTCAACAGCGCCAGTTCGTTCCGCGTCTCCCGGTCTAAGTCGACCGCCAACGGGTCAGCAAGTGCCCCGTACCGTTCCTCGACATCGTCCGATAACTCCGTCAGGCTCATGGGCTTCTCTCGGCGAGGCTGCCAAAACAGCTTTCGTTCCAGCTGACTCGAAGCGCTTATACTCGCCTTTCCGTCAGGGGCGGACGTGAGCGGACTTTCTGTCGGGTCGACGGAGCGTGGGACCCGATGGTGAGTTTTCTCGAAGTGGTGGCCATCGCATTCGTTGCCCAACTCGCAGTGTTGCCCGGGGAGAAAGTCCAGTTCATCATCGCCGCGCTTTCGACGCGGTATCATCCACTCGTCGTCGTAACTGCTGCTGGGAGTGCGTTTGCAGGTTGGACCGTGCTCGAAATCCTGTTCGGCCGTGCACTGCAACGAGTCCTCTCGGCGGCAGTATTGGATGCGCTGACGGCGGTGTTATTCTTCCTCTTCGCGGTGTTGCTGTTGCGATCGGCCCCGGACCCCGGTGACACACTCGTGGATCAGGCTGAGTCCTTCGACGATGATGTCCCCGTTCCACCGAACGTCACCGTCCTGGGATACGCGATTCCCCGTCAGTTCGGTTCGTTCGTCCCGATTTTCGTAATGATGGCTGTTGGCGAGTTCGGTGACAAGACCCAAATCGTTACGATCGGACTCGCCGCCCAATACGGCGCTCATGCCGGTATTTGGGTGGGAGAAATGCTGGCGATCATCCCCGTCAGCCTCGCGAATGCGTATTTCTTTCACCGCTTCAGCCATCGATTCGATCTTCGAACAGCCCATCTTTTGGGTGCGCTTCTCTTCCTGTTCTTCGGCATCGATACTGTTCTCGCCCTTACGACCGGATTCTCGGTTTGGGAGACGATTGTCGATGCAGCTTCCAACGTCGTCCTCGCTGGCCTTTGAGAGAACCACCAAACACAAGCACGACACGTTTCAAGGGTCACTCCGTGAAGCCGGTGGATTTGGGGGCTGGCGTCGATGTCGAGGCGGTCAGATCGGCACTGCTCTCGTGGTATCGAACCGATCATCGTGAGTTTCCCTGGCGTGAGACCACCGATCCCTACCGGATCCTCGTCGCCGAGGTTATGAGCCAACAGACACAATTATCCCGTGTCGAGGAGGCCTGGGTGGCGTTTCTCGATCGGTGGCCGACACCGGACTCGCTCGCGGCTGCGGACCGAGCCGCGGTCGTTGGCTTTTGGTCGGACCACCGTCTGGGATACAATAATCGCGCTCGGTATCTACACGAGGCGGCCACACAAATCGTCGAGGAGTACGACGGTACAATACCGGACGATCCCGACGAGCTGACTTCGTTGATGGGGGTTGGACCGTATACCGCAAATGCCGTGGCGAGTTTCGCGTTCAACAACGGTGATGCGGTTGTCGACACGAACGTCAAACGCGCCCTGTACCGTGCGTTCGACGTCCCGGATCGGAGTGAAGCCTACGAACGAGTTGGCGACTACCTCCTCCCGGACGGCCAATCGCGTGTGTGGAACAACGCAATCATGGAATTGGGTGCCGTTTCTTGTCAGAAAACACCGCGCTGCGACGAGAACTCCTGTCCGTGGCGGGAATGGTGTACCGCCTACCGGACGGGCGATTTCACCGCCCCCGACGTTCCCACGCAACCGAGTTTCGAAGGGAGCCGTCGACAAATGCGCGGGCGGATCGTCTCAGTGCTGTCCGATGACGAGGAACTCACGATCGACGAACTTGGCCATCGGATTCGCGTTGATTTTTCGCCGGACGGTGCCTATGGCAGGGACTGGCTCCGAGATCTCCTCTCTGACCTTGAGGATGACGGACTCGTGGAGCTCCGAGAGTGTGAGGATACGGAGGTTGCGCGATTGGCATCGTAGCCACGAGTATCGTATCGCTGGAAACCGCTGTGCCCATACGCTATGTATGCCCCACTCGTGGAGCGAGTATGGCCGATGGTCCGACTGTCGTCGCAGTTTGTGGAAGTCTTCGAGAGCAGAGTCATACACGGACGGCGTGTCGGCACGCACTCGCGGCTGCTGAAGACGAGGGCGGCCAGGGAACGCTCGTCGACCTTCGAACGTTCGACCTGCCGGTCTTCGATCCTGACAACGAGGATGCCGGGGATGCCCCTGAATTGCGTCGAACGCTTCGAACGGCCGACTCGATCATCCTCGGATCACCCATGTACCATGGCTCGTACTCCTCACCGATGAAGACCGTACTGGACTACTCGGGCTTCGACGAATTCGCCGGTACAACCGTCGGACTCCTGGGGATCTCGGGTGGGAGCTTTCCGATCACGACACTGGAACATCTCCGATCGGTTTGTCGTGCCCTCGATGCCTGGGTCTTACCGTTCCAAGCCGCAGTCCCCAACGCGTCTTCGCAGTTCGATGGGGGCGAGTTCGTCGACCAATCACTAGCCGACCGGGTGGGGACGCTGGGCCGACGAGTCGTCGAATATGCGTCGATCACCGGCGACCCCCACACCTTCGAAAGCGAGTCCAACGTCGGCGGCGCCGACTAGCCCGGTTTCACAACCGTCATAGTGGCGGTCTGTGTATCCGAGAGAGTGACAGAGTGGATCGAGGAGCCAACCGGTGGTCGTTCACGGGGACCGGTTGGCATGGGTCGGGCCTGGTTCTCGGTAATGTCCCGACCACGGCGGTTTTTCGCGACTGCCATCTCAACTGGCGACCAAGCACCCGGGCTCACCTTCCTTGCCGTCGTCGTCCTCCTCGAGGAGGCGACACGGCTCGCGCTCGTCGAGGGTGCGGCCCCGGTTCTCGCTGACCAACCCCTCGCCTCAGCGATCCTCTGGATCCTGGCAGCGGTCATCCTGGTTGCCCCGGCTGTCATTCATCTCACTGCCGCGATCCAGACGCTAATTCTCAGAGCGACGGCTCCGACCCGAGCCGGCATCAGCCAAACCGTCCAGGTCCTCTGTTATGCGACTGCGCCGTGTGTCTTCGCCGGCATCCCAAACCCATGGCTCCGGTCGTTCGTCGTCCTCTGGGGGACTGCCCTCCTCATTATTGGGACGAGCGAAGTCCACGATATTCCCGTGGTCACTGCGGTTCCGATTGCGATCGTTCCTGCCGCCGTCATCTTTGGTGGGGGCTTTCGTGGAATGGGTGCCTTGGAACTTGTGGCCACGCGCCTCGAGCGTGCTGTCGAAACTGTGCTTGGCTAGGTCATGAGCGCCTTTTTGCCCGGCGGCTTCGAAGCTAGGGTATGCTCACACTGGATCTTGCAAACCTGGCTGTGGAGTTCAAAGACGGGGCGATCAAACACGTCGGCGCCTCGAACAGTCGTGCGGAGGCGAAACTGTACGACGTGTCCGAATCCGAGGCACGTGGGTTCGGAAACGACCGAATCAAAGTCTCTGTGGCCGACGACGAAGGAAATCACGTCGAAATAGCGCTATTCGAAGACGAGGCGCGCTCGATCAAAGCTGACCTAACCCGACTCATCGACGAGGAGTCAGTCTTCGAGTGACGGCTTTCGACAACCGTTTTAGGGTGGCGCCGCTTGCACTTGACAATGGGTTCGTGTATCATCTGCGGCACGTCTGTCGAGGGCCGAATTTGTGACCTCCACCAACAAGACGTCGTCTTCGAGTTTCGGGGCAGCCGTCCCGACCAGCTCACCGAAGGTCGGTTCTACCGTGGGACCGTCGACGGCTACGCCGAATTCGGCGTCTTTGTTGACATCGGCGACTCGGTGACGGGCCTGCTCCACCGGAGCGAAATCGATCAACGCCTCGATAGCCTCGATTGGGACCCCGGCGATACCGTCTTCGTCGAGGTCAAGAACGTCCGTGACAACGGAAACGTCGACCTCGGATGGTCGATTCGCCAAGCCGAACGTGAGTTCCGCGGGACCCTCGTTGACGATCCCGATGCGGACCACGAGTTGCGCCGCGAGGAAGTACGCGGGGCCGATTCGGCCCCCGAAAACACCGAAACGGAGGACCAAACGAGCGAATCAGCACCGACGCCGACACCCTCCGGTCCCAGTGCAGCCGGGGGCCAGGGCTCGGGTGCAGCGGTGGCGAGTACCGAACGACAAGAGACAGAGGGCGAACCGACCGAGCCGAGTTTCGAACAGCGGCCGATCGACAGCCTGGAAGACCACGTGGGTGATCGAGTCAGAATCGAGGGAGAGATCGCCGAAGCCAGACAGACCAGTGGCCCGACTATCTTTCGCGTCCGCGACGAGACCGGCAGCGTGGAGTGTGCTGCCTTCGAGTCGGCTGGCGTTCGAGCGTATCCCGATGTCGACGAAGGCGACGTGGTCAGACTTGAGGGGGAGGTAGAACGCCGCCGCGGAGATTTACAGATCGAAACCGAGGGACTCGTCGTGTTGGAAGGCGAAGAGCGAACGGCGATCAGCGACCGGATGGAGGCGGCCATGGTCGAACAGGCAACGCCGTCGACCGTCGAACCCCTTGCGGATGTCGACTCGCTCACTGCGGAAACGGAATCGATTCGAGATGCAGCGACGGCGATCCGACGGGCCGTGTTCGAAGGTCGACCGATCGTAGTCAGACACAGTACCACGGCAGATGGGTACGCGGCCGCAGTCGCTATCGAACGGGCGACGTTGCCACTCATCCGGGAGGAACACGCCGGCGCCGACGCGCCATATCACTTCTTCGACCGCCGCCCGCTGGAAGGCAGTGTGTACGACCTCGACGACGCGACGAAAGACGTCACGTCGATGCTCTCGAACCAGGAGCGCCACGGCGAGCAATTGCCACTGTTGGTCTTCACTGGTGTTGGCGCCACGACGGCCTCGCTCGACAGTTTCGAGTTGCTCGAGATCTACGGTGCGCGGTCGGTCGTCATCGACCACGGCCCGGTCGCCACCGAGATCCGAGATGCGATCGATGTCGTTACCAGCCCGGACGATCCCGAGACCACGACGACGCCGTTGGCAGCGACGGTCGCTGCAGCCGTGAATTCCGATGTGAGGGAAGATCTCGGCCACCTACCTGCAGTGAGTTATTGGGCAGAGACGCCCGAGGCGTACAAATCTCTCGCAGTCGAGGCCGGCTACGACACCGAAACGGTCCGGGAAATCCGTGAAGCCGTTGCCCTAGAGGCCTTCTATCATTCCTACGAGGACAAGCGAGAACTGATCATCGACCTGTTGTTCCCGCACGACGAGGGTGACGGTGACGCTGCGGGGCTGGCGAATCACGTCTCACAACAGTTTCGCCAGAAAATGAATGCGGAACTGGAGACGGCCCGGGCCAATCTGGACACCGAAACAGTCGATGGCCACGAGATCGCGGTCCTCGACACGGACGCCTATACCCACCACTACGAGTTCCCACCCACCCCCTTGCTGCTGGACGCATTACACCGACATGATGGACCAGCTGCGGGCGTTCTTGTCGGTATCGGGACAGACCAACTCTTCGTTCGGTCCACCGAACACGTCGACCTTACAGCAGTCGCCGCGGCCGCTGCGGAAGCAGCCCCGAGCGCCGGAATTGAGGCGGCGAGTCCTCGCGAGGGCCGTATCGAATTCCTCGCCGGAGAACGGGATCGAGCCCTAGCGGCTGTGCTCGATGCGCTGGCTGCACACCTGTCCTAACCCGTAGATTTTTCGGCTAGGGCGGTCCTGTAGTTCGGTAATGGGAGTACAGCCACCGTCGAACGACATCGACGACGCGCCGGATGTCATCGAGTTCGGTATCCCTGCCCTGGACGCCGAACTCCCAGCGGACCTCTCCTTTCCCGTGACGGCCGATCACCTCCAGATGGAGTACGGCAATCGTACGATCCCGATCGATGCCGCGGGCAACGAGATGGATTTGGGCACCGCATTGGATCGGTGTAACCGTGATGAGTTCGAGAACAGACAGGATCTACTCAACGCCTTACATCCGATTTTCGAGCAAAAACGAAAGGCTGCATCGGGGAGTATTCTCTCCCAATTGCGGTCGCTGGTTCCGTTTTAATCCTGTGTGGGACCTGACGGTTCGTCCTCGGACGTGGCGGCCGCGCTTTCGGCGTCAGCTGCCGGTGGGCTGGCGCCACTGTCGTGGTGTGTGGGCTGGTAGTCCGGTGGCTCGTGCTCGGTCGGAGCCAGTCGTTCAGTGAGGCGTTCGAACTGTTGAGTTTGTTCACGGTTTAGC
The DNA here is from genome assembly GCA_964552115.1 of uncultured Halobacteriales archaeon. Classification (GTDB taxonomy): domain Archaea; phylum Halobacteriota; class Halobacteria; order Halobacteriales; family Haloarculaceae; genus CAZKGF01. Next base: position 563 of record CAZKGF010000026.1, on the reverse strand, counting down.
GTCACGATCAGATCGGCGATGACGCCGAACATGAGGAGTTGAATCCCGAACAGGATCGACACACCGGACAGGACTGCAAGCACCTCGTGGGAGATTGATCGGGTAAACCACTCAACACCCACGTATATCGCGATCACGACGCCAAAGAGCGTGCTCAAACTGCCGACACTCCCGAAGTAAAACAGGGGGTTGTTCGTCTTTGCCATTTGGTAGAGAGTGAACATGATTCGTGCCCCGTCCTTGACCGGATGCAGATTCGTCTCCGAGTCACCCGGTCGTGGTTCGTATGTTATCGGGACGACGGACGTCGGGACGGCGTGCTTTACGCACTCGACGGCCATCTGCGTCTCGATACCGAATCCATCGGCCGTCAGGCGCATTCGCCTGGCCGATTCGAGGGTAAATGCACGGTAGCCAGACAGGATATCCTCGAGATCGCGGCCGTGGATGTATCGAAAGGCGGTATTGATCATGCGGTTTCCGATCCGGTTGAGACGCGTCATCGCACCGGTCTGCATATTGGCGAATCGGTTCCCAATGACGTGCGTTGCCCGGCCCTCGAC
>CAZKGF010000025.1:1513-16000 GCA_964552115.1 uncultured Halobacteriales archaeon | reverse complement strand
CCGGCCTGACAGGCCGTCTGGACGGATGCGTGTTCCTTCGCCGAGAGGTCGCCAGTGGTGACGAACAACTCCGCGATGGCGTTGGGCACCGTCGAAAGCGATTCGACCCCGTCGAACTCGTTGTTGGCCATCTGGGCTTCGGCTTCTGCCTTGACCTCGTCGACGTCGATGTCGTTGGCTTCGAGCGTCCGGAGGAAGTAATCGTCAAACTCGACGAGCATCTCGTCGCCTTGGACGTCATCGGAGACGTTCTTGTAGTACGCAACGTTGTAAATCGGCTCACAGCCACCGGTGGTGTTGCCCACCATCGACGTCGTGCCGGTGGGGGCGATCGTCGTCGTATTGTGATTTCGAACCGGGAAACCGTCAGCCCAGTCGGTCGCGTCGAGGCCCGTCTGTTTCTCGAACCAGTCGGCGTACGCCGGCGGATCGGCGTATTTCGAGTCGTCCCAGTCGGCGAAGGAGCCCCGTTCGGTGGCCAGTTCGTGACTCGCCCACTTCGAGCCGTGATTGATGTCACGCATGATCTGGCGGGCGATTTCGTTTGCTTCCTCGCTGCCATACCGCACGCCGAGTTGGATGTAAAGCTGAGCCAGGCCCATGATCCCGAGCCCGATCTTGCGCAGGTCACGCACCTTCGACTCGATTTCGTCGACCGGAAAGTCCGACATCGTCACGACGTTTTCGAGGAATCGGGTTCCGAGTTCGATCCGGCGTTCGAGTTCGTCGATATCCAGCGCGTCGTCCAGAAAGGCGTCGACGGCCGCCTCGAGGGAGTCGTATTCGTCCCGGTGGTGCTCGGACCAGACACGCCAGTCCGGTGCGTCGACGGCTGCCAGCGTCGAGAGGTTGATGTGACCCAGGTTACAGGCCTCGTACTCCTCGAGGGGTTGCTCGCCGCAGTTCGCGACGCTCAGAGCCGGGCCATCGCCATCGGCCGCCACCAGATAGTTGTGATGGGTATCGACCGTGATATTGTAGACGTCGGCCGTCCCCCGATCCGTGACGTCGGTCACCGTGAGGTGCGCGTCGACCGATTCGGAGACATCGCCCGCCGGGATCGCTGTCGAGATCGACCCGACGATGGTGGCACCCGGCGTCAGAGTCCCGGCTTCGACGTAGCCATCCGGCGTCCAGAGTTCGTGATCCGGCGTGCAAGTGAGGGCTGCACCCGACTCGGTTTCGATCCGAACCACCGACGCGTCTTCATGGGTGCGTCGGGGCTGTCGACCGCGCGCGACGACGAGGTCGCCTGTCTCGGTGTCCCGACACAGAACGTCGACGTCGTCGCCTGCCTCTGCGAGAGTCGCCATCGATTGTGTCGACCCATCGGCGAGTCTGAGCTGGGTATCCCCGGTCACACAGGGGTTGGTCGCCAGAATTCGGTGATCTGGATGTTCGTCGACGTCGAAACTGTGCTCCTTGTTGACTCGCTCCAAATAGATGACGCCGGGTTCACCGTTTTCGTGGGCACCTTCGACGATGTGTTCCCACAGCTCCGCAGCTGGGACCGACAGGATCTCGCCGACCTCGACGTAGTCACCGAGTCCGTGAACGTCGTAGAGTTCTTTGGTCTCTGGTGTCGCGACGTGTGCCTCGCCGGTCCGTGGGTTGGTGAACGTGAATTCCTCGCCGGCCTTGACGGCTGCCATGAAGTCATCCGTGATGCCGACTGAAATGTTGAAATTCGAGAGATGGCCCTCGACGGCATTGCGGAGGTGTTTCGGCACCCGGCCCTCGTCGTCGATGAGTTCCCGCGCTTCGTCGAGCGCCTCGGCGAAGGATGTGTGGGTGTAATCATCAGGATCGTTCAGGCGGAGGGTATGAGCCAGGGAGACGTCCTTGTTCTTGGCGTGGATAAATTGGATGACGTCAGGATGTGAGACCCGCATGACGCCCATTTGGGCCCCCCGGCGAGCGCCGCCCTGGGCGATCGTCTCGCAATTGTGAACCACGAGATCGTCCGCAACGTACGAGTGGGTCTCGGCCACCTCTACGTTGTACACGGGGCCGTCGTAGTCGACGTGGTCGATCCGATCGATAGCGACGGCGTGCTCGTCCGGGGTGTCTGGCATTGAATGACGGTAGTCCACAGACCCGTCCTCGGACAAGCCTTCGAGTGGCGTCCCACTCAGTGTACCGTCACGTACACTCACCTGATAGCTCGGATAGCTGTCGTCCGGCCTCCGACGCTGTCGTGAGAACTGGACACCACACCGCAGGCCGACCTGGAAGACCCAATCGACGACGTCCGCACAGTCGGACTGGAGTGTTCCGCGGTGACTGTCGCCAGCCGTTTCGTTCGGTCCATCGGCAGCGAAGAGGGCCTCGACGACGCGAGCTTGCGTGTCGATAGGTGCGTTCCAGAGGAATCCCGGAACCCGTTTGTCGGCCCCGCCGGTCCCAAACACGTCCTCGATGAACTGGGCGAAGCTCGCACTCGGAACGCGCACGATCCGGGTGGTCCCGTCCTCGACATCGTCGGTGCGAATCGGGGCGTCGAAGGCATCGACTGCGTCGACGAGTTCGGAACCATCCCGTTGGGCAGCGTCAAACGTGAATGTGACTTCGCTCGGGCTCCCGTGTCTGTAGTCGACACGACCGGCTGCGAGGTACCAGCCAGCGATCGATGCGAGCGCGGACATCGGAACGTCCGTCGATATCAATTCGGGTCGTGGACCCGTGTGAGTCCCAAGATCATCCCTGTCGACCGTCAGACCGCCATCAGTACAAGCGAGCGGACCGGACGTGACGTCTGAGAGATCGACCTGTGAGTCGAGCGCCATCCCGTTCGTTGCCGTCGAGTGGCCGAGAACGAGGAGATCGTCTTCGTCGAGGTCGGCAGCCTCGACCCATTCCGTTCGGTCGTTCCGACGGACTTTGAACGGATGTTCGCCGGTGGCCCGAATCGGTTCGTCGCGTCCTTTGGGCAGGATTTCGACCACAGTCTCGTCGACATGGCGTTCCATCGAATCGACCACGGGTTGTTCGTCACCGTTTTCGTCGATGACCGAATCGCCAGATCGGAGTGTTTCGATCGGGCGGTGTCCGTCGGGAGTCAGCACGCGAGTCCCGGGCGGGAAACACAACTGGTCGTACGTCCGCATGAACGTGATCGGCCCGGACGCAATACCACCGGTCGAACCGACGGGGTCTCCATAGGGGCGTAATCGCCAGAATGCGTAGCCCATTCCGCCACCACTGTTGTGAGAGACGACAGAGTTTGCGACGTATTCGTGATTGTCGGCAACGGTCACGTCATAGACCGTATCAGTCCCGGCAGTCGAGACGGCAGTAACCGGAACCTCCCACGACGTCCCCTGGATGGTGCCGACAGTCGTTCCATCGAAATCGGTTGCGTCGATCCCCGCAGGCGTCGTTGAATCACGAGAATCGGCCCGGCCGATTTTGGTCCCAAACCGTTCCACCCCGACCGACCCAGACGGGCCGACGTGGTAATACTCGGATTCGTCGTCGGATTCGTGCTTGACCGCTGGAATGCCCACGCCGAGCAAGAGCTGTTGAACGTCATCCACGAGTGATTCTGCGCCACTCTCGAAACGCGGTTGCCCACCGCGTTGCTGGTGCCCGTTCGAGGTGTACAGGCCCCGGAGGAATCCAGCAATAGCTTCGGTATTGGCGTGCCACAGTTTCTCCGGCACTCGTGGAGAAGACCCGTCGGGTGATGCATCTCCAAAGTTTTCGAGCCAAAACCGTTTGAGTTCCTCACTGTGGAGGATGGCGTCGTAACACCCCTCCGAAAATCGCCAGTCGAGGCCCGCATTGAAGAGGTCCCGACAGTATCGGTCGGCTCGTTCGAGGGTTTGCTCGCGAGCCAACTGAAGTCGAATCCCATCCTGGTCGATGGATCCTGCACCGACCCACAACCCGACTAGCTCGGCCAGTTCTGGTGAGAACGTTTCGGGTTGAACGACCGGCGTGGCCCCGTTGGCCACTGCGGGGTGGGTTGAGATCTGGTCGCCGGTGCGTCCCTCGGAAGATTCGACCGCGAGTTCAGTGCCACCCTGTCCACCGTTGGCCACCGTGGCAACCGCCGCCTGGTCGGCCGACTCCAATTGCCCTTCGGCGGATTCGGTCCCCGGTGGGTCCACTCGAGGCTCTGGTGGGGTCTGCGTGAGATCGACGTGCTCGTCGGACGCCGGCAGCCACCCGAGGCGAATCGATAGTGTGTCGGCTGGATCCACCGCATCGATTCTGGTCCACTCCCCGTTGACGAGCAGTTCGTGGTTCGGTGTTCCCGTAAGTGTCACTCCAATAGCTGTCTCGACGGTGTGGACCGGTGCGTCGTCGTAGACGTGGGTTTCGTCGACGACGTTACTGTCGAACCCATCGTCGTCGCGTTGCCGGATTTCGTCGCCCGGTTCGACATCCGCAATCGAAACGACACCTTTGCCCTCGACGTGAACGCGTGTATCGGCTGTCAAACACTGAAAGACCTGGGCGGCTTCTTTCGCCGTTTGATGGATGTCATCGATGTCGTCTTTGGGCGAATCCACAAAGCAGGCAGATAATTGCTGCAGTTCGTCACCCGCATTCATCAGCGTGGGAGAATTCGGGATAAAGCTGAGTTGCTCCATCGCCTCCTGGAACCTCGCCGCCGTGGATTCGACGTGGTCGCGAACCTCGTCCGGCAGTGTGGGGACGATGGTCTCGTAAGCGAATTTGTTGACGTTGAATACGGTCAGCTCTGTCTCGGCATCGTCGTCGACGGTCGTTCCCATGCCGAAAACAGCCTCGGCCAACTCGTCCCGTCGGGGATGGTCGGGCTTGAGTTGGTCGGGGCTGACGGTGACGGTCTCACCTTGGTTGCGTGCCTCGAAGACGGCCTCGGCGAGAGCGACGTTCCTTGCTACCCGTTCGAAGAGATCTTCCTGGGACTCGATCAATTCCCCGTCGGCGTCTTTCCGAAGATACCGAGCTGGGAGGATGTTCTGGTAGGCGTTGTCGGTGAGTCGGTCAACGAGGGTGTCGCCCTCGGTCCGCTTGATCGGGAGCGTGACGTCCGCGTCATATTCGGAACTCACGCGGACTCACCTCTCGGTGTGGTCTGACGGGCGATGCGTCGGTAGTGGTGGAGTCCTGGGCCGCTCATGTGTGACGAAAGTCGTGTATGGGTGTGGACGTATAACCCTTCGCCTGCGTATCAGGCTCGGTACGTCCTGCGTTTTTGTCGGTCGATGCTACTGTCAAATATCTGGTTATTCCGGCCCGACTCGCGCTTTTCGCGCCGGACTGGTCTCCGACACGGCCAACGTGATCCATCGCCTTAATGGCTCCCAGACCGGGGTGAAAGTGTAGCCACCAAGCGGCCAATCCCCGGACCGAATGCGACTGCGGAGTCGAAGTGAGCGGGGGTCGGGACGGGGCGGTCTGAGCGGCACTGTGGGTGGGGCCGAAACGTGGGCTCATCGAACATTTCACCTAGGAGTCCGAACGCAAAGAGTCGCCCGGCCGTGGCCAGCACACTTATCCCCAGACCGACCGTTTCCATCGGATATGCTGCTACAGATCGCCCAGGGTCTCGGGCCACTTACCTCCCCACCTGCACTGTTGATTGGCCTGGTCGTTTTGGCCGTGGTCTTGCTCGTGGGTCGCGTTGTCCTCGCGTTGGCGTGGCGGCTCGTCGTTATCGCTGTCATCGCGGTTGCTGCACTCTGGCTACTCGGGATTCTTGGCTTTCAAACCGGCCTGCTATAACTGCGGTCGTGTCGTCTCGTCTACGGATCGTACTCCTCGTTACACCTCACCTGTCACGGCACCCAATAGCGCCGTCGCCACCGATTTATCCAGCGGCTCGTTCCCGTTTCCACAATGGGGAGATTGAACACAGGCCGGACAGCCGGACTCGCAGTCACACCCAGCAACGAGATCGAGCGTCACACTCGCGAGGTCATCGATCGATTCGTATCCGGCACGGGTGAGGCCGACGCCGCCGGGATGGCCATCGTAGATAAATACCGTACTTCGATCCGTCTGCGGGTGGTGGGGCGTCGATAACCCGCCGATATCCCGTCGATCACACAAGAATTCCCAGGGGAACATCGCGATCATCGCGTGTTCTGCGGCGTGAATCCCACCATCAAAGTCTCCCGATCTGGATCGCAATCGCTCTTCAAACGCCTGGGGCAAGACGTAGTACAGCGCTGTCGTCTCGAGCGTGGTTTCCGGAAGATTCAGTGCCTGTTCACCGAGGGTTTCCCCGCTCCGTGGGTCACGCCGTTCGAACCCAGTAATCTGCTTTCGCATCGTGATGTCGGCTAACCGTACCGGGACCGACGGCATAGCCGCAAACGCAGTCTCCCGTCGGTCGGCTTCGATCGTGATCGTCTTCTCGTGTTTTACCTGTGTATAGTACTCCGCCCAGGTGCGATCCAATGTTGCCACATCGGCGTCCAAATCCAGGTCGGTAACCTCGTACGTGGCGCCCTGATGATGATAAATCGCACCGGGATGTGCGTCCCGCAGAGCGTCTCCAAAGCCAAGCGTTCCTAGCTTGTCCCCCTCCCGCGTCCGGAGATGGATCTCGCGATCCCCGGCCGACCTGAGTTGCAGGTCGTGTTGGGGACTGCCGCCCCCGACGTATGGCCATCTGATCCCCTGCTCGGTCTCTCGGCGTTCGAGGTCTCCCGCGGCCGTGAGATCGGCAACGATCTCGGGTAGTTTCGGTCCGAAGTGCGCGTCGTCGTCCGGAGCCAGCCACGTCTCCCGGGCCCCACACGTGACGTGGCCCGGAAGGAGCGTCTCGTTTTCCGGGTTCGTCACCGCCCGTTCCGGGTCGTCTTCGAAAAGGGTCGAGGGATTGCGCATGACGTACTGATCCAGTTGATCCTCACCCGCGACTAAGATGACCAGACTCGCATCCGTTCCGCGACCAGCCCGACCGGCACGCTGGAACGTGTTCATTCGAGTGCCCGGATACCCGTCCAATATGACCACGTCCAGGCCGCCGATGTCGACACCCAATTCGAGGGCGCTGGTGCTCCAGACACCCCTAAGATCACCAGACTGTAGAGTTTCCTCGATCGACTCGCGACGGTCGTCGGGTAACGCCGCTTGGTACGCGCCGACACTCGTTGCCAAGTCGTGCTCTCCGCGCTCCCGGAGGGCATCCGCACTTTCTGTTGCGTATCGTTCACAGGCCTGTCGCGAATTCGCGAATGCAACCGTCTGGTTGCCACGCTCGACCAGATCGACGAAGAGTTGTTTGGTCTCCTGGTGGCTGGATCTGCGGCGGTTCAGGCCCCGACTGTCGGTATACTCCGGGGGATTCCAGCACACCCAGTGCGTCGGACCGGTCGCACTTGTGTCGGTGTCGACGGCGACGAACGTCTCCGGGTCACGGCCGGTGATCGTTGCGGCGTGCTCGACGGGATTGCCGATCGTCGCCGAACAGCAAACGTACTCGGGGTCGGCTCCGAACCGCTGGGCGACACGGTTCAACCGTCGCATGACGAGTGCAACGTGGCTACCGAATACGCCGCGGTATTCGTGAATTTCGTCGACAACTACCGTTCGCAACCGCTCGAAAAACCAGTCCCAGAGCCGGTGAGCGTGGGGCAAAATTCCGTAGTGGAGCATGTCCGGCGTTACCATGAGTAGCGTTGGCTGTCGGTCCCGGACCGCCTCTTTTGTCTGCCGTGATTGCTGGCCGGTGTACCGGGCGACGCGTACGCCGGAGGCAAAGCCCAGGGAGTCGGCCAGTTCGGACAACGCGTCGGCCTGGTCGTTGATCAGGGCCACTTGGGGCGCGATATAGAGTGTCGTCGCCCGGTCTGCCAACGCGCGTTCGATCGCCGGAACAGTATAGGCGAGGCTCTTTCCACTCGCAGTTTGCGTCGCCAGGATCGCATTGTCTCCCCGTCGAATCGCCTCGATCGCCGTCTGCTGGTGGCGAAACAATTGCTCGATCCCTTGGTCGGCGAGGGCGCTAGCCAGGCGATCATCGATCGCACAATCAGCGTAGACCGGCGAACGGCCAGGAACGACTCGTTCGTGGGCGAACTGGTCCTGGTAATAGGGTCGATCTCGTAGCCAGTCGACGGTCTCGTCCACGATCACCCCTGGCTCCGGGGCTGGTTAGCCGTTTTGACCTTACACGCCCTCGACGGTTTCCCGATACGCAGCGATGTCGTCGTCGGCTGCCTCGATGGTCGCGGCCACCTCGGATGCTACGTCGTCTTGGAGATCACCCAGTGCCGTCTGGATGCGCGCCATCCGCCCGTGATCGGGCCCGTGGCTCGAGTCTGCCAGGCGATCGAGTTGGCCGGCCAGATCGCGTAGCCGCTCGGCAGCCGAGTTGTTCGTCGTCGCGTCCGCAGCCGATTCCAAGCGTTCGCTCGCCCGGGTGAGTTCCGCACGGGTCATGGGGCGTCGTTTGACCGGCCGGGCGAAAGCAGTTGTGGTCGGTCCGACGACAAGGGATACACCCGGGAATCGGATTCCAAATGCCAGCGACGGTGGCACGAAGTCCGCCCGGGGTGGTGGGGATCCAAATAGTTAATAACTACTACCTTTAAATTATTAACACCGTGACGATTCGTTCTCCTCTGGGTTGGGCCGCAGTCGCTGGCCTAGTTATTCTGTCCGTCCTCGCTTTCACCACTGACACCCTCAAGGTCCTCGGTATCGCCTGGGTCGCCTTTGCCGCCATGGTTGGCGGCATCATCTTGGGAGTCAGCACGGACGTCGATTATCCCCGTCGACTCGTGTGGGGATACGGCGGGGCCAGTGGCGCAATGGTGACGAGTGCCTCGGTATTCTTACTGCCCCAAGCGATCGGGCAAGCACCAGCCATGGGCGGATACGGGGTGGCCGCAGGCCTGCTCGGGGGGTATGGCGCACACATTATCGGTCATCGGCTCGGACACATCGACATCGGGCTCGACGTCACGGCCGCCAAACTCGCCGCACACGCGCTGGCGGCTGGGACGATAATCGGTCTCATTTATGGCGCCATGCCGTCGCTGGGTCTCGTCCTCGGTCTCGCGATCGTCTCGCACAAGGCCCCCGCAGGATATGCCGCAGCGAATCGGCTCAAACAGAGTGATCGGCCCGTGGACGGGCTCTTGTTGCCAGCTGCGGGGGTTGGCCTCACCGCCATCCCTGCAGCCTTGCTTCCGCTCCCGAACGTGCCTGCCGCCAATGCCGTCCTCTTCGGATTCGCAACCGGGGTCTTTCTCCACGTGGCCATGGACTTTTTGCCCTCCTGTGAGGTCGGTGGCGAGGTCGACCAAATCACGTCGCTCTCCGAACACTCTCACCGGCAGTTAGATCGGCTTCGCCTCCACGCCGTCGCGAGCACGGCACTCGGCGGACTGGCCGTGTTGATCGCCTGGATCGTGCTCACCACCTGAGTTACAGTTCACGCCGAGTTTCAGGGTCGTCGAGTTCCCACAGCAATCGCGGGAGAAAGGCGTCGAGGTTGTCGATTACTCGGCGATCGGAGACGTCCAATCCCTCGCAGTGCTCGGTCGCTTCCTCGCGCACCGAAACGACGAGGTCGCCGTCAGCGACACTCACGTGGAGGGGAAACACCGAACACCGGGTCGGTTTCCAGTCGTGTTCTGCCTGAAGTGCACAGAGGCCGTCATCCTGAAGAAACAGACACGCGTGACCGTCCTGATTCACGTGCTCGTCCCGGTTTTTGGATTCCGTAGGGACGAAATCCTCTCCCTTGATCTGGGTCGTTGCCTCCGAAAGCGAGGCGACCTCTGCCAGTCGGAGGAAATCCTGTTCGTAGAGGAGGACACCGTGGTGACAACACCAAGTACACTCGTCCACACACTCGAAGGTCAGGCCGGGGTCGAAGTCGACGACGACCTCACACCCGGGATGGACTTCGACGCGGGGGCCGGCAGGTGTCGACACGGGCGCCATTCGGTGTCGACGGCGAAAAGCCCAGCGACCAACGGATCGCTGACACCGCTCGTGACCTTTCTACAGGCTGCTGGACAGAAGTTTCCTGAAAACCGGTCCAGCGGGTGGTCGGAGGGCCAACCAATCCCGACCGAGACCGAGCCGGGTGGGGAAAGATACACGGAGACAACGGACATCCAGCAGTTCGTATGGCTGACGATCCAGACTTCTTGGCGAAGTTAGAAGCGCGTGATGCCGAGTTCGCAGATCAAATGCGGACGCTGCGATCGGACATCAGAAAAGACGGTGCGCTGTCGGGCAAGACCAAGACGCTCATGGCGATGGCCCTCGACGCCGGGGCCGACCATCCGGAGGGTGTCAAGGTTTTGGCTGACGCGGCACGCGACCTCGGAGCCACGGAGGAAGAAGTCCTCGAAGCCGTCGAGGTGTCAGCTGCGATGTGTGGCATTCAGGGCCTCGTCGTCGGGATGGAGGCGTTCGAGGAATAGGCGGCATACGCCTGCGTTAGCTATAGCCCCGCCAGCGATAGCCACATTCCTTGCATTTGAAAAACCGCGTCGGCGGTTCGTCCGCCGCCCCCGTCTGTTTGATCTCGTACCACGCTGTGTCGTTCCCACAGCGGTCACAGACGACGTCGGTCGCTGTCGGCTTGCCTTCGAAATCCGCACCTTCTTCGGTCTCGATGAGTTCATCGCCCGACTGCTCCTCTGTGCTGACGAATTCGGCAGCTCGATCAGTATCTTTGGGGACGCGTGCCCCACAGTCCGCACAGACCATCTCGTCGTCGTCCGCGTGCATGAGTGAGCCACATTCCTCACAGAACTGCATACGCCCCGTCGGGGATGCGGACAGAAAAGGACACTCCGCTCCCTACTCGTCGTAGCCGATTTCGCGTCGCTCGGCGACTATCGGACAGTCCACCAGATGGACGGTCTCCATGTCGAGAAATTCCAGGATTTCGGTTCCCTCGTGGCTACACGAAACGGCGGGTGGCTCCGAAAAGTGTTCGCACCGCTCACAGAATCGGTGCTTCGAGACTTGCGCGTAGGTCGTCTCCCCATCGTCTGTCACGGAACCGCGGAGCGTGGCAGCCGAAAGATCCTCCCAGACCCCCTCAGCGTCCACCGCCTCGGGTTCCACGTCATCGAATGCACCTTCCGCAAACGGGTCGCCCCGGCCGCCATCGTCCGTCTGGTCAAGGTCCGTTTCAGGCACCACGGAGTCGGTCGTGTCCTCCCGTCGATCAACAGCCGGTGACACGTCCGCCTCGCCTGTACCGATCCACTCGAACCCGCCCTCGGAGTCATCGTCGGAAGCCTGGTCGTCGCCCATTAGTCTTCACCCGATTCGAGTTGGGAGGCGACGCGAAGTTTGGCCGAACGGAACCATCCGCCGGGGCTGACGTCCGTGACCGTCGCTTCACAGTGTGGGCATCGGGCCTCCGTCAAGAGCCCGATGGGGACGGTCGACCCGCAGTTCTCACAGGCTGCCCGCTCCACACCTGCCTCCACAGCGGCCCGCTTGACCCGATCGAGGGCGCCTGGGCCCCCACCGGATTCGTGTGCCTCTCGGAGATCCCGAACGATCCAGGCAACCGTATTCAACCGCTCCTCCAGTTCTGCAAGGTCGGCTGCCAGCGACTCCCGTCCGGTCTCGGCGTTGTCGACCGTCGTGTCCAGCCCGTCAACCGACGACTCCAGACCCTCGACGCGCGAGCGGAGATCCGAGATCGTCTCGAATTCAGGATGGCCGTGGTCGGCCGGGGCTTTCTGATCCGTTTCTCGCTTGAGCTGTATGACCCGCTGACGGACGTCCTGAATTTTCTCGTCGAGCTCTGTCTCCAATGCCTCGACACGGCGTTCGAGATCGGACGTGTCCGAAGCATCCACGTTTGCTTCGACACGGTCGACGAGTTCGTCGACGAGTGCCGTCTCGTCAACGCTGGCTGCGAGTTCACGGGCGACGACATCGGTCCCATCGGCTCGAGTGCTCGTTTCCCGGTAGGACGCCAGAAGCTGGACGAGCAATTCGTCGGCAGCAATCCCCCGTTCGGCGGCGTTCGTCTCGAGCCAGTCTTTGAGATCCGCCGGTAGATCCACGGAGAGCGTCTCCTCGGCGGACTCGCTCGCCATATCGGCACTAGGCAACTGGACCGTTAAGGATGTGCCGGTGGGCCTGGATGGGCACTTCGCCCGTCTCACCGAATCTTGCGGACGTCGGAGATATCGAACCCGGCTTCGCCCAAGTCGGTCTCGAACTGGACGATGTCCTCGTCTTCGATCTGGGAGAGTACCCCGCGAAACTGCTTGACGACCATCGTTCGGTCACGTGTCGACCCGCCCGTCTCCCAGGTAAACTCCATCGTCCCCCGCGCCGCGTCGACGAGTTGGACGTATTGATTCCGGGCAAGAGAATCCTGGGTGAGATGGACGAGTAATAGCCCCTGCCAGGCGTGGGCGGCGCGCTGGAGACCCTTCACGAGGTAGTTGATGTCCGACCACTCCATTTCTCGTCCGAGCGTTCCCACCAGATCCGACAGTGAATCGATGACGACGAGGTTCCCCGGTGCTCGGTTGCTGAGCTCGCGACCCAGCGCAGGGAGTAACTCCTCACGGTTCGACTCCCGGGCGCCAAGGGAGTGGATGTCACGGGTCTCGGCTGCGTACCAGGACCGAGGGACTGGGCTGAGGTGGAAATACTGTCGGGTGAGAGAGGTGATATCGACGCCGGCCAGCCCGGCTTGGGCGATTTCGTCGCTCATCGCCATGCCGATTTCCTCCCTGATCTGGGCTTCGTCTGCGGTGAACGATAGATAATGCACCTCGTTTGGCAACGCCGTCGATGGATGCAAGTCGCCATAATGGAGGTCGAAGAGGTCGTGTTCCTGTCTGGCCAACGCCGTCATCACCGCACTCGTGTACATGAATTCCCGAGACCCCGCCCCGGCCTCTCCCGACAGCAGGACCACACTCCCCGGAGGCGCACCGCCCTCGATAATGGTGTCGAGCCGGGAAATGCCGAGCGGAATCCGCTCCATGGACTGCCTCCGGGGGCGAAGGGCAAAAAGGACGGCCCCTGGCTTACGAATCGATATGGGCACCCGTGTTCCGGGGACGAACTACGCGAACCGTGCCATCGAGATCCAACGCGGATAGGGCGGACTCGCCGACCTCTCTGGCCGCGTCGGCAGTAGGTTCGGCCGTCAGTCCATAGACTGTCGGCCCCCAGGAGGATTGGCCGGCACCGGCGATGGCCTCGGTGGAAGAAAGGTGTTCGATAAGGCGGCCTGCTGGCGGCCGGTAGACGCCGCCTTGCTCGTCGGCGTACCAGGCGCCGTTGAGTCGACCCAGGCGCGCGACCGCCTCGCCGAACGTGTCGAGGTCGCCAGTCGCGATACCGGGAAGTAACCGTCTGGTGATGAGCCCAGCAATTCGATCGGCCACCCCGGGTTCTGCCCGCTCGACGACGCTTCGCATCGTCTGATCCTCGGGAGTCCCGCTGGGTCCAGATTGGTCTTCGGGTCTGACGAGGACGACGCGCCAGTCTGCCGGCGTTTCGTGTCGTGCCACGGCCGGGGGGACCGTCCACTGGCCACGCTCGGGAGGTCGGGTGGTGAACCGCTCGGTCGGATGACCCGCATCTAAGACGAGACCACCGGTTTCGAAACTGGCCACGCCAACCCCGCTCCGTCCCCCACGCCCGAGTTCGGGAGCCAGCCCTCGCGGATCGACGGGTTCGTCGTACGCGACGGCTATCGCTTGGAGTGTCGCCAGGGCGAGTTGGGTGCCGCTTCCGAGGCCGACGTGGCTGGGAAACCGCTCTTCGACAGTAACGCTGGCCCCCGGCAGTTCCAATAAGTCCACCACTGTCGATGCATATCGGTCGACTTCGGGATCGGCACAGTCGACCGCTTCGGCCGGCTCGGCATGTACTTTGACTTGGGGCGAATCCAGTGCCATCCCGACACCGCCGTACAACCGCTCGTGGGCCAGCGCCAGGTTTTGAAAGCCAAAGTGCAACCGTGCCCCTGTCGTGACCGTCGCCATACTCGGTTGACCACCTGCGCGGATATCAACACTGGCCTTCGCCCGGCGTGACGCGGCAACTTAAGTCGGGGCACTGCCAGTGGTGCGGTATGAGCAAGCAGGAGCCTCGTCCGAGTGATGCGGACGATCTCACGTACGACAAAGACGACGACCTCCCGAGCAACGACGTGACCCAGGGAGCCGATCGCGCGCCCCACCGAGCGATGTTTCGGGCGATGGGCTACGATGACGAAGACCTCGCATCACCAATGGTCGGCGTCGCGAACCCCGCCGCAGACATCACCCCCTGTAACGTCCATCTCGACGACGTCGCAACCGCCGCCTACGAGGGCATCGACACGGCCGGAGGCATGCCCATCGAATTCGGGACGATCACGATCTCGGACGCCATCTCGATGGGGACGGAGGGCATGCGTGCCTCGCTCATCTCCCGAGAAGTCATCGCCGACTCCGTGGAATTAGTCGCCTTCGGCGAGCGGATGGACGGGCTCGTGACCGTTGCCGGGTGTGACAAGAACCTCCCCGGGATGATGATGGCAGCCAT
>CAZKGF010000025.1:0-1413 GCA_964552115.1 uncultured Halobacteriales archaeon | reverse complement strand
CTCGCCGTCGAGGCGATCGAGGCAGGCCGCCGGCCATCTGACTTTCTGACCCGGGAGTCCTTCGAGAACGCCATCGCCCTCACAGTGGCAATCGGCGGATCGACAAACTCGGTGTTACACCTCCTCGCGATGGCCGCCGAAGCCGACGTTTCGTTGTCTATCGAGGACTTCGACGACATCTCCCGACAGACGCCAAAGATCGCCGACCTCCAACCGGGTGGCCAGCGAGTCATGAACGACCTTCACGAGATCGGCGGCGTCCCCATCGTCCTCAGACGGCTGCTCGAGGCCGACCACATTCATGGTGACGCACTGACCGTGACCGGCCGGACGATCGCCGAAGAGTTGGCGACGCTGGATCTGCCACCGGACGAGTCAATCGAGGCAGACTTCCTCTATCCAGTCGGAGAGCCAAAACAGCCCGAAGGTGCCATCAAAATCCTCACCGGCAACCTCGCACCCGACGGTGGCGTCTTGAAGGTGACCGGCGACGATGCCTTTCATCACGAAGGGCCGGCTCGCGTCTTCGAAGCCGAGGAAGATGCAATGGTCTACGTCCAGGAGGGCGGGATCGAGAGCGGGGACGTGATCGTGATCCGGAACGAGGGCCCACGGGGAGGTCCGGGGATGCGCGAGATGCTCGGCGTGACCGCCGCGGTCGTGGGCCAGGGCCACGAAGACGATGTGGCCTTGATTACGGATGGCAGGTTCTCGGGGGCGACGAGAGGGCCGATGATCGGACACGTCGCTCCGGAGGCCTACGTCGGTGGTCCGATCGGCGCCCTCGAGGACGGCGATACGATCCGAATCGATATCCCCCAGCGGACGCTCGAAGTCGAATTGAGCGACGAGGAAATCGAGGAACGGTTGGCCGCTCGGGCCGACCCGGAGCCCCCCTACGTCGACGGTGTGCTCGCAAAATATACTCGTGACTTCGGGTCGGCCGCCAACGGTGCCGTCACGAATCCCAGAATCACCTGGGATTGACGCTCAAGGTCGGCTTCGGGCGGCGTACGGCTCCGCGAACGAACGCTGACGTCAGGCCGTCGTATTACGATGGATTGTCAAGAGAAAAACAAAAAAGTCCGTCAGTCGTCTCAGCGAACGAAATGTGAACAGACACTCCAGCCACACTGTCGGCACACATGGCACCCGGCCTCGGGAGCGAGATCCCGATTCCCGCACTCTGGACAGCAGTCAGTCACAGGAAACTCCTGAAGATGCGGGTAGACCGTTCAAACATAGTGGGATCGACGTCGTCGCCTGCCATGAGGGCTGGGGCGTGTCCTCCGAAATGCCAATAGAAGCCTCCAGGCCCGACCTTTAGGGAACCTGGTCCCGTAACAGAGCGCATGCCTGTACGAAAACGGTCGAGCAAACACAGTCGGTGGTCACCATGACCACGCACGAATC
>CAZKGF010000024.1:0-16015 GCA_964552115.1 uncultured Halobacteriales archaeon | reverse complement strand
ACCCATTGATCCCGGCGACGGCCGAGGGCGAACTCGCGCTCCGGAGAGCAGCAGAAGCCGATATCATCGACTACGATCCAGGTGACGAGAGTTTCGAAATCCTGGCCGACATCAGCGAGGAGCAGGCAAGCGGCCTCGAGCAGATCCGAACAGTCATGACCGACTATGGCGGAACTGGTGTTCAGACAGCGTTGAATACAGCCGTCTACGACATCCTGGACCTGATAACCGTCTATCCGGTTCAGAACGAGTCGGACTGGACCGACGGCACAGGGCAAACTCTCCCTGATGCGTTCCTGCTTCCCCGCGGATCCACCCCTCGAGATCTGGCCTTCGCTGTTCACTCCGACATCGGCGAGGGATACCTACACGCGGTCGACGCCAAGAGCGGTATGCGAATCAGTGACGACCACGAGCTCGAGGAGGGTGCTGTTATCAAGATCGTTTCGACGGCCAGTTGAAAGCGAAATACTGTGAGTACTCGGCTGAATATGGGCGCCACGGGTGGGTGAGCGGTCGGCCCACCCTCTCTGATCGGTCCAAGAGCAAGGCTACTGCGTCTCACCGCTACGGAGCGTCCCAAAGCTGATCGAGCCTCGATATGATCGACATGACCTATCACCTACGACGAGAGCCGCTGACAGGGTGACGGTCGGTGAGCCGTTCCAAAGCGTTGCGGGAGCCGTGGCCAGGCCTCGGATCCTCACCTGACGGCGTCCGTCGCCTCCGCCATTCGCTCGAGCGCCACTTCGAGCTCCGACAGATCGGTGGCATAGGAGAGCCGTGCGTGTCCAGCGCCGTGGGCGCCGAATGCCTCGCCAGGGACGACGACGACCCCACGATCAATAACCGCATCAACCCATCCATCGGGGACGGCAGGCATCGCATAAAACGCCCCCTGTGGGGTCGGGCAGTCCAGACCCATGTCGGCAAACCCTTCGAGGAGAAGATTTCGCCGCTCTTCGAAGGCCCGCACCATCTCCTGTACCCGGTCCTGCGGGCCGGTCAGGGCTGCCTCGGCTGCGTGTTGGGACGCGGCTGTCGCACAGGCCTGCCCGTATTGATGGACCCGTAACATCCGTTCGACACGTTCGGAGGCCCCCGTCACCCACCCGAGTCGCCATCCGGTCATCGAGTACGTCTTCGAACACGCATTCACGAGGACGACGTTGTCTGATTCGGAGAACTCCATGGGCGAATGATGGGCACCCTCGAACACGATGTGTTCGTAGACTTCGTCGGTAATACAGAGCACATCGTGCTCGTCGGCGATTCGGGCGAACGCCTTCATGTCAGCCTTGGACTGGACCGCACCTGTGGGATTCGCGGGACTGTTGACGACGAACGCAGCAGTGTCTGGGGTGATTGCAGCCTCGACTGCGTCGGGGTCCAGCGTAAGATCCTCTCGAAGTGCCACGGGTTGGGGGGTGCCTCCAGCCAATCGCGTGAGTGCATCGTATGACACGAACCCAGGGTCGGGAATAAGCACTTCTTGAGCCTGATCGACGTGGGCCTCGAGAACGATGTGTAGCGCCTCGCTCCCACCCGCCGTGACGATGACATCGTCGGGGTCGATGGCCAAGCCGTTGTCGCGGGCGTGCTTGGCGGCGATCGCTTCACGGAGCGAGCGAATCCCTTTGTTCGTGGTATAGGCGTCCGCCTTGCCCGCATCGATCGCTTCGGTCGCAGCGTCCCTGACGTGTTGTGGTGTCGGAAAATCAGGTTGACCCAATCCAAGATTGATGGCATCCTCACCGGCCGCCTCGAAGACTTCGCGGATACCACTAATTGAGACCTGTTCGACCCGCGTGGAGAAACCGGACATACTCCAGCCAGCGACCGCGGACTGCATAACGATTGTCGTGTTCGTCCATCGCCCTCTCCGTTTCAAAGATGGGTGGGACCGCCCCGTTACTCTTTCATCGGCCCTGCGCAGGACCAAGGTTCGCGACACTCCTGGGATTACGGGCGAGGGGATACCGTCATCGTTCGACCGTGGCGTCCCCGTAGGTCGATACCTCGTAACTGATGCCAGCGTCCCGCAGAGAATCCGTAACGCGTCCCAAGGTGTCCGGCGTCGTCACCACGATAGCCCTGAGGCCACGGCTGGCAGCATCTGCGGCGACTTCCCCGGCCGCGAAGACCGTATCGACTGCGACCTCCGCTTCTCGAAGGGTGACGATGGCTTCCACGCCTGAAGCGGTGATCACGTCCGCATCAGCACACGCACGCCCCAATGCTCCTGGGTCCGGTTCGTCCCCCGAGCGAACAGGCGGGACTTGGTAGACAGTTACCGCCCCCGGTTCGAAGTCGATCACTCCCTCGAAGCCAGTGACACCGACGACGTCACCAGTGGCGGCGGTAGTGGTCGCTGTCCCGGTCGCTGGCCCTCGATCTCCAGGCGCCGCGTGAAGGAGGCCGTCCACCTGAGTGAGGGTGACCCTTTCCCCTTCTTCGATTCGTCCTTGCGCAATTGCCGCATCTTCTTGCACTCCCCCGAGGACGTCTTCTGTCACGTAGTCCAAAAATCGTTGCACGTCGCCAGCGGCTCCGAACAGCCAATCGACGCCCTGTTGGGTGACCCGGTACCTGGAGCGGCCCTCCTTTTCGACGAAACCTTCCTCAACTAGCTCCCGAATATACTCGCTGACCGCTTGACTGGTCACGCCCACAGCCTCCGCAATTTCGCCTTGGCTGACAGCCGGTTGTCTGTCGGCGATTGCCACCAATACCCGAAAACGGGTTGCAGACCGCTTGCTCTCCAGGACGTCGACCATGAGCGTCCGAACGAGTGCCCGAGCAAAAAGGCTCTCCCAAAGGGTTTCACCACCGAATCCCGACAACACGCATGGAATCGACGGCCGGGGTCAGGTTTCGGGGACGAGGAGTCGTCATCGAAGAAACCCTCGTCATTGCCGACCTCCATCTTGGCCGTGGGGCTTCCGGAGGCCTCCAACTCCCGGTGGGGGGCGGGGCGGATATACTCGAGCGGTTCTCCAGCCTTGTCGAAACGGCATCTCCATCCCGAATCGTGATCGCAGGCGATCTGCTCCATTCCTTCGACACCGTGCCCCAAACGGTCAAACGCACGATCGAGGGGCTGCGTGAACGAGCAGGGAGCGCGGAAATCGTCGTTACTCGGGGAAATCACGATGCGATATTGAACCGCGTCTGGGAGGGCCAACTCACAGAGGAGATTCAGATTGGTGAGACCATTGTTTGCCACGGCCATACCGAACCGGAGAACCAGGCAAAGCGGTACGTGATCGGCCACGATCACCCGACACTCGACATCGATGGGCAACGACGACCGTGTGCACTGGTCGGTTCCACTGCCAAAGAGGATGCAGACGTGATCATGCTCCCGGCCTTCAATCGAATCCTTCGCGGCGTCCCGGTCAACGACATGGGAAATCGGGAATTTCAGTCCCCCTTTCTATCCGATCCAGGAGGCTTCAGGCCGGTCGTCCGGGATCAAGACAGCCGTGAAACGATTAGATTTCCTCAGTTGGGTGAAATCGAAGCACAACTGTGAGCAAAGCCGTGAGTCTTTTTGTCTCGCTGTACGGAGAGTGATCATGGTCCAAATGGCGTTGGTCTTCGTCGGGTTCACTCTCTTCATATTGCTTCTGTTGTTGCTGGCGACTATCTACTACGTTCCAAAAGCCCTCGAGTCCGAGAGCCACCACGAAGAAACCGACTCTGGCCCATCCAACTCTACTCACTGACCACACTGCCAGCACGGTCGACGAACGGCCTGACTCGGGACACGGGAAACGAACAGGGCTTAGTCTATGGGGCCGAGACGGACGCCATGAACCTCTCCACGGCGGTCACGGGACAAACGTGTCGGAGTTGTGAGACCACCGTGGCGAGCAAGCGCGTCGGCCGATGCCCCGACTGTGAAAGCCCATTAACAATTACGCTTGATACGGATGCCATCGAGAGGGGAAGCATTCGTGATTCGTCTGGTGGAGGCATGGAGCGGTTTGCAGCCGTGCTCCCGGTTGCGCTCGATCAGGTCAAGGGGCACGCAGTTGGCGACACGCCCACGATTTCCTTGCCAGGTCTCGGCTCCCAACTCGGCGTCGGCACGCTGGGACTCAAGGATGAAGGTCGAAATCCAACGGGGGCGCTGGCCGATCGGTGGGCGACAATCGCTGTGGGGGTGGCCACTGCCCGCGATGCGGGGACCGTGAGTCTCCCCTCCCCGGGACACGGTGGGCAAGCCGTAGCCGCGCAGGCCGCCACAGCAGGCCTGAATTCGCACGCGTTTCTTCCTGGACGGGCCCCGTTCGTAACGAAGGCGATGATAAACGTCCACGGCGGAGATATGACGGTGGTGCCTGGGCGGTATGCGGACGCAGCTGCCGCGTACGCGACGGAGGCAAACACCGAGTGGTTTCCTGCCGGGCCGTTTGCTACGGCCTTCCCGGTCGAAGGCGCCAAGACGGTGGCATACGAACTTGCCACGTCAAACAGAGGGGTTCCGGATACTGTCGTCGTCCCCGTTGGACACGGGACAGCGATCGTTGGCCTTGAAAAGGGCTTCACCGAACTCGAGCGAATCGGTGTGATCGACGCTCTCCCCCGATTGGTTGCCGTCCAGCCAGTCGGTTGTTCACCAGTCGTGACCGCCTGGGCGGACGACGAACCGATCAGCCCGGTTGAAGCGCCCGACACGATCTCTGGTCCGTTAGAAATCCCGAACCCCGCCGGAGCGAGGCTCGTCCTAGAATCCCTCGAACGAACAGATGGAACTGCCATATCGGTCACAGATACCGATCTGCTTGCCGCAGCAGTCGAACTCACAGAAGCCGGCGTGACGGCTGGAACGACAGGCGGTGCGACATTGGCGGCTGTCCAGCGACTCGTTCGAGAAGGACAGCTATCGTCGACCGACGACGTCGTGTGCCTCAACACGATTAGCGCCAACAAGGAGGCCGATGTCTTACGCAGCCACTTGATGAGTACAGGTGTATAGAACGTCAGCGAGCGTGTTTTTTCGCAGTCGTGTACGCCTCCCGAACCCGCTTGAATGCTGCCTCGTCGCCACCCTGGTCGGGATGGACCTCTTTGACCCGACGTCGGTACGCTTTCTTGATCGCTGAAACCGACGCGTCAGTATCGAGCCCCAGTTCTGCGTATGCCGCCCGGGTCGGATCCATCGAGTCGATTCTATTAGACAATTCCACCGTCGGAGTGTCGAACGGTAACCGTTCCCCGAGGAGTGGGCCTGGCAACTCGTGTTCGACGAGGACCGGTTCGGTGTCGGTGTGATCGATACGGAAGAACGCTCGCGCGTCGAACGTGATCGCAACATCCCGTTTGGGAAGGTAAAACGCGACGTGTTGGCCGCCGACAAAGTGGCTTTCTGCGAACGGTTCGTCGATCGCACGGAGATACTCACGAAACTCTTGTCGCCGGCGGGACTCGCCGGTCTGGCGTCCACGATCCGGGCCGGATGGCGGGAGCAGACGCTGGGCCATCACAAACGCACCGACGGCCAGAACACTCCCGATCGTCCCGAGACCGAGGCCGGTCACCAGCCACGGCGGGAGGGCTGTTACCCAGTCTGCGGACACGCACTCGAGTAGGTGGGCCGGGGCCAAGAATCTCCCGACAATCCTGTCGAGTGATTAGCCAATGTACCGGAGATCTTCGTCGCCTGGTGAAGGAGTCCCTTGCTCCATCTCCTGAATTTTGCGAACGACCGCTTCCATCTCGTCGGCCCGGTCTTCCAACGATCCAAAGTCCACTTCGAAGCCCAATGTGGCTTGTAAAACCTCCAAGACGGCTTGGGCGCTCTTCGGATCGACAAGATACCCGCTGGTTTCCCCCATGAGACACGCGGCATCGATGCCTCGTCGCTCCCCCAAGCCGAGTAACAATCCACTGATTCCCACGATTCCCCCAGCCGGTTCGTCTTCGCGAAATTCGACGCCGTGGGACTCGAGTTCGTCGAGCATTCCGGCGCGGTTCACAGCACCGATGACGTCGTACTCTTCGATCAGTTCGCCGGTTGGCACCCCACCTAATGCAAAAATCCGGGTCACCCCGAGATCTGCGGCGACATCCAGAAAGGTATCCGCGAGCCCGTAGTGACCCACGGTATCCTGGGCCTGATGATCTCCGGTCAGGACGATCAGGTCGCGGTCTGGCCCAGTGAGAGCGTGCATATCGATGGCCGCCAAGTCCGAGACGCCGGATTCGACACTTACCTGTGGGGGAAAGTGGGTCGAATAGATCCGGCAGATGGGCTCGCTGTCCAGTTCCTGGACGAGATGTTCGGCGACAAGTTTGCCGACGTGACCAACGCCGGGCAATCCCTCGACCAGGACCGGGTCGTCGAGGCTCGGCTGGTTCTGCCACTCGATCTCGAATTCGTCCATGGACCCTACTCCTGATTGCGCTTCTTAAGTGCGCGTCGATACCGTCCGTAGGGATCATCAGGATTGAAGGGAGCAGGGGCAGAGTTGACCGCTGGCCCCTCGCAATCCGGGCAGGTCGTCGTCAACGTATACACCGGTCGATCGTGAGCATCGCGCCACTCCGCACACACCCTGATATCCGAATGCATGCCTACTCCTCGTCACCAACGCGTTCGCGGTGGAAGGTCGCCGAGCCACCACGATCCCGAATCACCGACGTCGCCCGTTCTGCGCTGTCCTCCAGGTGGGACTCAGCAGTTTTGTAGTCAGGTGCCTGTACTCTGACCCGATACTCTGGGGCACCGACGTACGTCACCTCAAGATCGACTTCTTCCGGTAGCTCTCCGTTCCCCTCCGCTGCTTTCAACGCTGCCTTGATGTCGTCGACTCCATCGCTGTCGGGACACTCTAAGGACACGTATCCGGTAACGTTCACGTACGGGACTGACACGTTTTCCCGTGCCGTCGAGACGATCGACTCGATTTCGTCGTCTGAGAGGTCGGTGTCCACGAGGGCCTCCTCGCCATGGATTGCCGCTTCCTCGAATCCAGCGTACATCGAGCCGAATTCGGTGAGGAGTTCGTTTGCGACGGCGGTATAGACCTCATCGTCGATGTCTTCTCCGAACGCAAGCGTCATCCAGTTGTCAGCCTTCTGTTCGTTTTTCCACTCCTGGATCTTGTCCTTGCGCTGGTGATCGTTGACGTCTTTGATGGACAGATCGATCTGCTGGGCATCCTCATCGACGTCGAGGACTTTGGCGACTACCCGTTGATCAACATTAACGTGGTCGCGAACGTTCTTGATCCAGCCGGATGCCACTTCGCTTATGTGACACAGGCCTCGCTTGTCGTCGTATTCGAGAAGATCGACGAAGACGCCAAAGTCTTCGATCTCGTCCACGCGCCCGACGACCAGTTCGCCCGGTTCGGGCCAGCCACTGTATTTCATCGGGACTCGACGACGGTGACGACCTCTCCATCGATGTCGGCCTTCCCACCGGTGGGCCGCGCGAGTGTGTGCCCACACACTTCACAGGTAACGGCGGTGGCGGCCTTCTCGAAGAGTGTTTGTTCGTTTTCACAGTCCGGACAGGCAACCGTGATGAAATTCCCCGGCATGATTACTCCTGGAACTCCAGCCTGCCTGCTCGCCATCCCTCTCGGAGGTGGGACTTGCCACACTCCGAGCAGCGGTACTGGAGGTTGGTCTTTTTGGTGGGCTTGTCCCCGCCCGGGACTTTCGAAAACTTGCCGTCGTTTCCAATCCCCGACCGCCGCTCGCGTTGGCGATCGTTGACTTTCTTCATCCCGGAGGAGCGGCCCGTACGGACCTTCTCCACCTCGTGTTCGTGGTGTTCGTTACAATGTGGACAGTAGGTGTTGAACCGGCGTGGCATCTGCATAGAGATCGACCTTGGGGAAAACTAGTCAGGCCAGCTTAAAACCCGTACGATTCCACGCGTGCGGAATTCTGTTAGGGACTGAGTCGCTGGCGGTCCCGCGGGAACAAAACGGCTTCTCTGATATTATCCAGTCCCACCATGGTCATGACGAGTCGATCGGCCCCTAACCCCCAGCCGGCGTGGGGAGGCATGCCGTACCGGAACATCTTGGTATAATATTCGAATGCCTCCGGCTCCAGTCCCTGTTGTTCGAATCCTTCAATGAGCCGATCGTGGCGGTGTTCGCGCTGTCCGCCGGAGACCAGTTCCAGTCGGGGATGCATGAGATCGAACCCGGTCGACAGGTCTGGTGAGTCGTCGTGGTCTTTGATGTAGAACGGTTTGATTTCGCTTGGCCAATCCGTCACGAAGTAGTGGCGCCCTACGTCATCTCCGAGTGCGCGTTCCGCTTCCGTCGAAAGGTCGTCACCCCACACGAGTTGCACGTCTAACTCGCCAGTCGCGTTGACCCGCTCGATCGCGTCTTGGTAGGAAATACGTGGAAAGTCGGCGGCTGGCACGTCGAATTCCGCTGCCAAATCCAACGCCTCTAACTGGGCCTGGCAGTTTTCGGCGACACCCTGATATGCAGCTCTGATGACTCGTTCGGCCACGTCCATCGCGTCCGATTCGTCGAAGAACGCAGATTCGAAGTCGATTGACGTTGCTTCATTCAAGTGACGCGGGGTGTTGTGCTCCTCGGCCCGGAAGATCGGGCCGATTTCGAAGACACGTTCCAGACCTGTCCCGACCAAGAGTTGTTTGAACAGTTGGGGACTCTGATTCATAAACGCCTCCCGACCGAAATAGGTGATCGGGAACAGCTCAGTACCACCCTCGGTGCCCGTCGCAACGATTTTGGGTGTGTTTATCTCAGTGCAGTTTTCCGCACGAAACGCCTCGCGGACGGCTCGGAGTGTCTCAGCTCGAATTTCGAAAATCGCCTTGACTTCCGGTTTGCGGAGATCGAGCGTTCGATTGTCTAGGCGTGTAGATAGATCGGCTTCAACCTTTCCGGACGGATCCAACGGAAGTTCCGGGTCAGCCTCTGATACAAGGTCCAACGAGTCGGGAACAACTTCGACACCAGTCGGTGCCCGTTCCTCCGCCTCAACTACACCGGAGACACTGACGACACTCTCACGGTGGACATTGAGGGCCTTATCGACCAATCGGTCCGGCATCGTTTCCTTCTCGAACTTGACCTGGATCCGTCCGCTCGCGTCGCGGAGGATAAGGAAGGCAATGCCACCGAGATCACGGATTTCGTGAACCCAGCCTGCGACAGTGACTGTCTCGCCAGGTTGAGCATCGGCGGCATACGTGCGCTCGTCCATGCGGCGAGTTTCAGTGTGCCGGGACTTAAGGCCGATTGTTTGGGGCTATCCCATCGCTTCCTGAACGAGACGCCGGTGGCCACGTCGAAGCCGCTCCGAAACTGCTTGACTCGAGACGTTGAGATGATCAGCGATGTCAGCCATCGAGGTACTACGTGGCACATCGAAGTACCCTAAATCCAGGGCCATTTCGAGAACCTCACGTTGCTCGGGGGTGACCGGCGCCTGACCGTGTGCGAGTTCACGTTCGTTGGTCACTCTGTCGAGTTCCAACCGAACATCGTTCTCTTCACACCACTCCCGACAGACGGTGAGAGCGTCGCGGTCCGGGAACCGAAACCGAGTGTGCCACCAGCCATCACGCCATCTTGCAGATAGCCGATCTGCGCCCAGCGTGATCCACAACGGGTAGGTTACGAGGTCTGCGCTCCGTGTGATCCGCATTCGATAGAGAATCCGCCCACCCAATTCGGTGTACCGGTCGATTTGGTCAACCGACTCGTCGGCCGCCATCGCCGCCTCCCAACGGCGTCTATCCGGGGTGCTGGCCCAAATGAACATGAACGGACGGTACGGATCGGTTCCCACCTCTTGTACGAGTTCCAACTCGACATCACCGACTGCCCCAAGGGCGTCCGCCAACGCTAATCGAGGAGAGCGAATCCGCAGTTCCGCGACAACACTCATGTGACATGATACCAGGGCCCGCGAAAGAAATACCTTTGGCGTCTCTGCCCTCACCCTGGCAAATCTGCCTGCCACGACTCCACCTGTTGAGCGGAGACTCCCTGAACCCGGTTCGCGATGTCGGCTGGATCGACCGATTCGAGGTCGCCTGGTGAGTCGATACCGGCTGCAGCAAGCTTTTCGGCTGTCGCCTCGCCCACTCCGGAGAGGTCCTCCAACTCCTCAATGGCCTGTTGGGCCTGATATTCGTGATAATTGCATATCGGACACCCCAGTTCCCACGGTTCGTCCCCGTCGGTGATGACGATCTCTGGGAGGCCATGATCCTCGCAGTCCGTATCGGTAAGTTCGATTTCCCCACGGCGGGGGAGCGGAAGAGAGTACTCACAATCCGGATACCGTGTACACCCGATCAGTCTCGACCCCGATCGAAGCCGCCTGATCGCCAACTCCCCACCATGGCTCTCCCCACATTCCGGACAGGGGCCAATCACCACCTCGTCCGTTTCCTCCGCCTCCTCGGCCGCACATCGTGGACACCCATGGACGAACGTATCACGGCCGGCCAACATCTTGACGTGATGGGTCTCGTGGGCCTCACAGGTCTCGTCGAGTACGAGCGGTTCCCCGGTACTGGGCAGCGGTAGCGTAAACCTGCAGTCCGGGAAGCCGTCACAGCCGACAAAGTACGATCCCTGGCGACTCCGGCGAACCAACAGATCATCCCCACATTCCGGACAGGGCCCGAGCCGCCGATCCGCTTTTAGCGACTCCTGGAGGTGTTCCCCGATGGCCTCGCGCGACTCGCGGAGTTCGTCAAACACGCGCCCGAGCATCTCGCGCGACTCGGCAGTAACTTCTTCAAGCTCCGCCTCTCCATCGGCGATCGCTCGCATGTCCGCTTCGAGTTGGGCCGTCATTTCGTCACTGACAACCAAGTCTGCAAACTCTTCGGCCGCATCAACGACAGCTCGTGCCAGCGCAGTGGGGCGGGGCGGGTCGCTCTCGATATACCCGCGATCGTAGAGTTTCTCGATCACGTTGTGACGAGTCGCTTTGGTACCGAGCCCACGGGACTCCATCTGTTCGATCAGCCGTGACTGGCCGTACCGCCGCGGTGGTTGGGTCTGCTTTGCGGCCAGTTCGACATCCGGGATGGCGAGTTGGTCTCCTTCCGAGACATCCGGGACGATCGTCTCGTTCGTACTCGGATAGGGGTAGACCGCGTGATACCCCGGTTCGAGTAGCCGTTTTCCGTTCGCTTTGAGTGCACACCCGTTGGCGTCGGCGACCACTCGAAGGTGGGCCCACGTCGCGGGTTGGGCGACAGTCGCGAAAAACCGACGAACGACCAGCTCGTAGACTTCCCACGCGTCTTCCGACAGCTCACCACGCGAAGGGAGTTCACCGGTCGGATGAATCGGGGGGTGATCCGTTGTTTCCTCCTCGCCCCGGGTCGGCGTCACATCGTCTTGGGCCAGTAAGTCCGCGGCATCTTCGCTGAAATTCCCCGCGCCTACGAATGATTCCAAGAGTTCAGAAGGATCGAGGTCTTCCGGATAGACCGTGTTGTCTGTCCGGGGGTAGGTGACGTATCCAGCTGTATAGAGGTCCTCTGCGATTGACATTGCCCGTTGTGCAGAATACCCAAGCGAACCGGCAGCGGAAATAAAAGCGGTCGTGTTGAACGGTGCCGGGGGCTCGTCGGTCCGTGTCCGCTTTCGAACCTCAGTGACCGTGGCCCTGGTCGCCTCCAAGAGTTGTTCATGGACCGACTCGGCAACCTCTTCGTCCCAAATCCGCTCTGCTTCACTGCCATCGTCGTCGTAGAAATACTGCGCTTCAAAGCGTTCCCCACCTTGCTGGAGATCCGCGAACAACTCCCAGTAGTCCTCAGGGTCGAAGGCCTCAATTTCCCGCTCCCTGTCCACGATAAGCTTTAGGGTCGGTGATTGAACGCGTCCGACCGAAATGAAGTCATCGCCGAGTTGTCGCGCAGAGAGCGAGAGAAATCGGGTCAACGCAGCGCCCCAGACGAGGTCGACGATCTGTCGAGCTTCCCCGGCAGCCGCCAGGTCGAAGTCGAGGTCATCCGGGTCATCAAAAGCCTCGGTTACGGCTGTTTCCGTTATCGAGGAGAAGCGGACGCGCTGAATCGGGACGTCCGTCACGTCTCGTACCAGTTCGTACGCCTCTTTTCCGATCAGTTCCCCCTCCCGATCGTAGTCTGTCGCGATGACGACCGTTTCTGCCTTCCGAGCGAGTGAACGGAGTGCAGTGACGATGTCCTCCTGTGTCGCCGTCTTAACGATGTCGGCGTCAACGAGTTCGACGGGCTCTACATCTCGCCAGTCGCTATACTCGTCAGGAAAGTCGACTCCGACAACGTGGCCGGAGAGCCCGATCACCTGGGTGGTTCCCCACCGATAGACCGCGACGCCATTCTTTGTTTCACGCTTGGCGGACCCTTCACTCAGTATTTCTGCGATCCGTCGAGCAGCGTTGTCTTTCTCGGTGATGACTAGTTTCACGAAAGCTCACCGCCGGGGAATGCAGAAGTCATTGGTATACCGTACGCCAGGATTCGTTCTAAAGCCTTTCGCCGAAATCGCAAGATAGCGCGGGTGTGCGCGGGCATCCGCCCGCGAGTGCGTGCGGAGGATTTCGCGAGGGTCTGATTCACAATACTGGTACGAACGACGAATTTGGGGACCAAGGCGATGGGTTCATTGGGGGACCGCCCACATCGCAAACCGATGGATGGACGGGTTCGGGAAACGATATGGTTCGTCGCCGTCCAGTTGGTATTCGCGACAGCGCTCCTTCATCTCGCACTGGGGCTGTTGAACTGGATTCGATGGTTCAACGCTGGGTTTCTCTTCCCACAAGATCTTCGCTGGCCGGTGTTTGTCATCTCTGCCCTATTCATCTATTATGGGTTGCATCGGGCCTTGTATGCAGATAATCGCCGTCCGTACTACCTGGCCGGGATCGTCGTTATGCTCGGGTATGTCGTGGGATATTTCGGCTGGCACCTGGGTGGCCATCGGCCATACATCTTTTTCGGTCCTGGGGCTGCCTCCGAGGCGATCACGCTCCAGTGGCTTCTTGACCATCTCTTGGCCGGACCGCTCGAGTTCGTTGCGATCGTGATGGAAATCCTGGCTGCCGTCCTCTTGGCGACACTGTACGTCGCAGACCGGCGATCTGACGGCGGAGATGACACTACCGATTCCGAGTAGTGACGCCCTAGAGGGACATCCGGTATCAGTCAGCGAGTTCCTCTCTGAGCAATCGATTCACTTCCCCCGGATCAGCACTGCCGCCAGTGCGCTCCATAACTTGGCCGACCAAGAAATTCAAGGCCCCCTCTTCGCCAGCCCGATAATCCGAAACGGCCTCCGGATTGTCCTCGATCGCTGCGGTGACGGCGTCGGCCACTTCGGATCCGGTTGTCTTGCCTAGTCCCGCGGCCTCAACGATCGTCTCTGGGTCCTCGCCGTCGTCCAGCATACGACGGAGGACGGTTTCGCGCGCGTTTTTCGCGGTGATCTCGTCAGTCGCGACCAATTCGACTAACCGACGAATCTCATCCAACCGATCGGCGACATCAGTCACGGACATGTCCCGGTAGTGTAACTCTCCGAGTAACGTATCACCGACCCAAGTCGCTACGAGATCCGGATCGAACTCCCGAGCGAGATCCTCGTAAAAATCTGCAACCTGGCGCGTCGACGTTAGTTTGGCAGCCGCTTCCTGGCTCAACCCGTATTCCTGTTGAAACCGGTCCCGTCGGGCGTCAGGGAGTTCCGGAATGTCGAGTTCGGACCGCCAGTGGCTCACTCGGAGCGGAGGGAGATCTGCTTCCCGGAAATAACGGTAATCTTTTTCCGCTTCCTTCGATCGCATCGAAACCGTGATGCCCCTGGACTCGTCCCAGTGACGGGTCTCCTGTTCGACAGCGCGTCCGCGAGAGACGGCGTTTTTCTGTCTCGTGGCCTCGTATGCCAGGGCCTTTTCGGCTCCCTTGTGGCTCGATATATTCTTGACTTCGGTCCGGTTCGCCGCGGACAGAACGCTGTCGTCGATCTCTCCGTCTGGATCAACACGGCCCGCATCGATTACGGAGAGATTTGCGTCGATCCGGAGCGAGCCATCGCGAGACGGATCGAAAACGCCGAGGTACTGCAATACCTCCTCCAGCTTCGCCAAAAATGCCCGCACCTCTGTGGGCCCCCGAAAATCAGGTTCGGTAACGATCTCCAACAACGGAACGCCCGCCCGATTGTAGTCCACGAGCGTATACTCTGCCGTGTCGATGGAACCGCCCTTGTGCCGGAGGCTGCCTGGGTCCTCTTCGAGGTGGGCCCGCTCGATCCCAACGGTTCGTCGTTCGCCTTCGACGGCAAATTCAAGACGGCCATCCTGACAGATCGGAGCGTCGTACTGTGAAATTTGGAAGTTCTTGGGCAGATCTGGATAGAAGTAATTCTTCCGGTGGAACCTCGTTTCCGCTGCAATTTCGGCGTCGATCGCCTTACCAACCTTGACAGCCGCCTTGACAGCCCCCTCGTTGACTACTGGGAGCGCACCCGGGAGGCCGAGACAGACCGGACACGTATGCGTATTTGGTTCCGCATCAGCGAGATCTGTGGAGCAGCCACAGAAAATCTTCGTGGCCGTCTCCAGTTGGACGTGGACCTCAAGACCGATGACGACCGCGAGTTCCCCCTCGGCTGCGGCGTGCGTACTCATTAGCCGAAATTCGAGTCCCCCTGGCTAAAGATTGACGAGTCAGCGTCCTGATCGGCAACGGACGAACGCGGGCCGATATGAAATGCGGGTACCCCACTCCGAATTGATCAACCGAATATTTCCCCCAGAACGAATACCATTGTCTGACGTAAGTTTATGGATGGCGCGTGGCAGGTCAGTCATATGTGTCCCAACCGAGTGGAGGAACTCGAAACGCGGGTGCAGGAACTCGAGGCGTCAGTCGAAGGATTGACCGACGAACTCGTGGAGTGTAAGGTCAGATTGCGAGAACTCGAGAACGCCGTCGATCAGGACCTCGGATTCGAGCCTGTCGGGGCGTCACTGGAAGGGTTCGACGATCCTGCGCTGGACGAATCTGATCCAGAGACGGCCGAAGCACCTAACACCGAGGGCCCCGAGAACAGCGACAACACGGAAGAATCGGAATCGGGCGACATCATCGTCGCCTGAAGCCGGGTCTTCCGCTGCGAGCACCCCCATGCACATCAAAGAGCTCGTACTAGACAACTTCAAGAGCTTCGGCAGGAAGACCCGCATCCCGTTCTACGAGGACTTCACGACAGTCAGCGGCCCGAACGGCTCAGGTAAGTCTAACATCATCGACTCGATTCTCTTCGCCCTCGGGCTTGCCCGAACCTCCGGTATCAGGGCGGAGAAACTCACCGATCTGATTTACAATCCGGGGCATCAGGATGGAGAGTCGTTTCAGGGCGAGCGTGAAGCAAGCGTTGAGGTCGTCCTCGATAATACAGATCGGACACTTGACCGTGGGCAAATCGTCAACGCCGCCGGGACGGACGACATCGGTGAGGTAGACGATATTAGCATCAGACGACGGGTCAAGGAAACCGAGGAAAATTACTACTCGTATTACTACATCAATGGCCGATCGGTGAACCTAGGCGACATCCGTGATCTACTGTCCCAGGCAGGCGTGACGCCAGAGGGATACAACGTCGTCATGCAAGGCGACGTCACGGAAATAATCAACATGACTGCTGGCAATCGCCGAGAGATCATCGACGAGATTGCCGGCGTCGCCGAATTCGATCAGAAGAAGGCCGCCGCATTCGAGGAACTCGAAACGGTCGAAGAACGGATTGACGAGGCAGAGATCCACGTCGATGAAAAACGTGAACGTCTCGAACAACTCGAAGACGAACGCGAAACAGCCCTCGAATATCAAGAACTCCGGGAACAAAAAGAGGAGTACGAAAGCTACCAGAAAGCGGCCGAGCTCGAGACAAAGCGTGAGGAACGAGATGGGCTGGGGGAGGAAGTTGCAAACTTAGAGGCAAAGCTGGCCGACCGCCAGGCAACCCTCGACCGTCATCAAGGG
>CAZKGF010000023.1:3285-16104 GCA_964552115.1 uncultured Halobacteriales archaeon | reverse complement strand
CCGTGACGAGCGCGGGACGGCGTCGGTTGGGTGAGTGGCTCCAGCGACCTCTCCAAGAGACTCGCGAACTGGAAAAACGCCAGCTGAGCGTCGACGCATTGACCGAAGCTGCCCTGGCCCGTGACGAGTTACGCGATCGATTGGATGGCACAGCAGACCTGGCACGGCTGGCATCCAAGGCAGTGTCTGGGAGTGCAGATCCGCGGGATCTTCGGGCGACTGCCGATACTCTCGTTTCGATTCCAGCGTTGGGTGAAACGATCGAGTCAACCGACCGGCTTGCTGACTCACCTCTACCCAACATCGTCGAAACCGCCGACCCTGACGTCGTCGGAAAACTCGGTGCGGAACTCGACGAAGCCCTCGTCGAAGACCCACCTGGACGGGCGTCACAAGGGGGTATAATCGACCCAACTGCCGACGAGGAACTTGCCGATGTCGTCGCTGAACACGAGGCAGCGCTCGAGTGGATCGACACCCTCGCCGAGCGCGAAAGCCGC
This sequence comes from uncultured Halobacteriales archaeon, assembly GCA_964552115.1. Taxonomy (GTDB): domain Archaea; phylum Halobacteriota; class Halobacteria; order Halobacteriales; family Haloarculaceae; genus CAZKGF01. Next base: position 15,604 of record CAZKGF010000023.1, on the reverse strand, counting down.
CGACACGACATTACCCACCTCTCCGTGGATCGAAACAAGACGGACGGCTATTACATTCAGGTCGGCAATTCGGAGACAGACAAGGTCCCCGACGACTACGAACAGATAAAGAGTCTGAAGAATTCTGAACGGTACACCACGCCGGCCCTGGAGGAACGGGAGCGAGAGATCCTCCGCTTGGAAGAACGCCGATACGATCTGGAAGCAAGCCTCTTCGAAGAACTCCTCGAGCGCGTCGCCGACCGTGCGAGTTTGCTCCAGGATGCTGGGCGGGCCGTGGCCGCTGTCGACGCACTCGCGGCCTTGGCCACCCATGCGGTCAGGAACGACTGGACCAAACCCGAACTCGTCTCCGAACGGGGAATCGACATAGATGGTGGTCGCCACCCGGTGGTCGAACAGACGACAGAGTTCGTCCCAAACGACCTCCAACTCGACGACGATAGACAGTTCCTGTTGGTGACCGGTCCCAATATGAGCGGGAAATCGACGTATATGCGCCAGGCCGCACTGATCGTGCTACTCGCCCAAAGCGGGAGTTTCGTCCCCGCCAGTTCGGCTCGGATCGGCCTCGTCGATGGGATCTATACCCGGGTTGGGGCACTCGACGAACTCGCCCAAGGTCGATCGACGTTCATGGTCGAGATGCAGGAGTTATCCAATATTCTCCACTCCGCGACCGCAGATTCGCTGGTCGTCCTGGACGAGGTTGGCCGAGGGACAGCGACGTACGACGGGATATCGATCGCCTGGGCGGCAACCGAATACGTTGCAAACGAAATCCGGTCGCTCACACTCTTTGCGACCCATTATCACGAGTTGACGGCGCTCGGCGATCGGCTGCCGACCGTCGAGAATGTCCACGTTGCCGCCGACGAGAGCGACGGCGACGTCACATTCTTGCGGACGGTCCGAGACGGCGCTACCGATCGTTCCTATGGCATCCACGTCGCCGATTTGGCCGGGGTACCAGATCCCGTGGTCGATCGCTCCCGAGAAGTACTGGATCGACTCCGTTCCGAGAAGGCGATCGAGGCAAAGGGCGGCGAAACCGGCGAACCCGTCCAGGCCGTGTTCGACCTGGAGGGAGGGGAATTTCGAGGTGGCGCAGCGGCCGACGGCGGAAGTACCACGACTGAGGATGACCTACGCGAACGGTTCGATGGGGATCCGGAGTCGGTCCTCGAATCGATCGCGAATTTGGACGTTTCCGAGTCAACACCCGTCGACGTACTCGCAGCCGTCAAGCGGTGGCAAGACCGGCTCGAAGGTGAATGACCGTTCAATAATCGTTTTGTCACTCCGATTCGGAGATCGTACCGTGGCTGGATTGACGAAATTGACGACCGTCGAAACCGTCCACAGTGCGGGGTCCTGGCTTTGTACACTCGAAGCACCCGACGGCGAGGTAGAAGTCATCATCCTCCCCTGTGACGACGGTGTCCAAGCATGGGTGAACCGCTGTACGCACGAGAACCAGCGGCTGGACCGCGGTGGCGGTGTCGGGGCCGTGACGCGCGGGGGCGAAATCGTCTGTCCCAAACACGGCTCGACGTTCGACACCTGTGATGGGTACTGCGAAAACGGACCTGCCGCGGGGTCGACGTTGCTCGAGGGCGACGTGTGAGTCAACAGAGGCGACGTGTATCTGACCGACGAAGAGTACACGTTCGCCCACGAGGGCGGAGTCGACGACGGCGACGACGGGCCGAGTTCGACCTCTCATCTCCGGTTTTGAGACGACCTATCGGTCCTTCGAGGCTCCGAGCCAATAGATCGCCGAGACGTGGCTCGTCATCGGACCGAACGCAGCCCTCAAGTCGGCGCCCGGAGTATCGTGTCCAACCCAGTCCATGAGTCGGGACACCGAGATCATCGCGCTGGACGACCGAACCGTCGAGCGGATCGCTGCCGGCGAAGTCGTCGAGCGCCCCGCCTCAGTCGTCAAGGAACTCGTCGAAAACAGCCTCGATGCGGGGGCAACACGCGTCGACGTCACAGTGGAGGGAGGCGGGACGGAGCGGATCCACGTCGCCGATGACGGTCACGGAATGAGCGAGTCCCAGGCGCGGCGTGCGGTCAAGCAACACACCACGTCGAAAATTACCGACGCAGCGGATCTCGAAGGTGGTGTCGGGACACTCGGCTTCCGTGGGGAGGCTCTCCACGCCATCGGAGCAGTTTCAAGACTGACACTACGGACCCGTCGCCACGAGGCAGATCGCGGCACCGAGATCACGGTCGAGGGTGGAGACGTGACGGACGTTTCTCCTGTCGGGACTCCACCAGGTACGGTCGTCGACGTGACGGACCTGTTCTACAACGTCCCGGCGCGGCGAAAGTACCTCAAACAGGACGCGACAGAGTTCGCCCACATCAACCGGATCGTCTCCGGGTATGCCCTCGCGTGCCCTGACGTGGCGATCAGTCTGACTCACGGCGATTCGGAGACGTTTGGCACCGAGGGGGCCGGTGATCGACGCGCAGCCGTGCTCGCTGTCTACGGACGGTCGGTCGCCCGGAACATGATTGCAGTCGACCCCGGGGAGCTTCCGGAGGGCCCCCTCGATCGTATCACCGGTCTGGTTAGCCACCCGGAGACCAACCGATCTAGCCGGGACTACCTCTCGACGTTCGTCAATGGCCGGTACGTCACTGCCGCGCAGATACGCGAGGCGATCGTCGAGGCGTACGGAAGCCAACTCGGGCCGGACAGGTACCCTTTTGCTGTATTGGAATTAGACGTTGATCCCGCGACGGTCGACATAAACGTCCACCCACGCAAACTCGAAGTCCGCTTCGCAGACACCGCAGACGTCCAACAGCAGGTAGTTGCAGCCGTCTCGGCAGCACTCATGCGCGAGGGCATACTCAGGACAGGCGCCCCCCGTGGGAGCTCTGCACCCGCTGAAACCGCCGTCGACCCGGGCGGTGACAAACCGGCGACCAGCGATATCGACGAGCAGGGTGCCACGCCGACGGAATCAGGTGGGGGTGCGGTCCCGAGACAGTCATCCGAACCCGCCGAAGGAAGGCAACCCAACCCGGTCCGATCCGGTGGACGGATTCGGGCAGCGACAGCCCAGTCTGAGTTGGATGGCAGCCCGGCAACCGAGGAACAGTCGTTCGGATCGCTCCCACCGATGCGGTTGCTCGGTCAGTTTCGCGAGACGTACATACTCGGCGAGACGGACGACGGCCTCATTATGATCGACCAGCACGCGGCTGATGAGCGGATCAACTACGAACGACTCCGAGCGGAGCTGCTGGATGAGGTGTCGACACAAGCGCTGGTAGAACCGGTTACGATCGAGTTGACAGCTGGTGATATGGAGTTATTCGACGCCCATCAGGCCGCACTCTCGCGATTGGGGTTCCAGGCAGAGCGACGGGATGACCAGACGGTCGCGGTTCACGCTGTCCCGGACCTGATTGGAGAGACGGCCGATCCGGCCCTCCTTCGGGATGTGCTCGATGAGTTGATCGGCGGGGTTGAGGCGGCGTCCGAGACCGTGGAGGCTGCTGCCGAGGAGTTCCTCGCAGATCTCGCGTGTTATCCGTCGATTACGGGGAATACCAGTCTGTCAGAAGGATCCGCAGTCGAGTTACTGGAACGGTTGGGTGAATGTGAAAACCCATGGGCCTGTCCCCACGGTCGGCCGACAGTGATCGTCTACGAGACAGATGAAATCGAAGCCCGATTCGAACGTGACTATCCAGGTCACCATCCCTAAGGCGGCCAATCGTCGTTCGCTACGCACCGGCCATTTCTAGGAGAGTGGGCGAGGGCCTCGGGGTTCGATACGCGCGTACAATCGAGAGGGCGTCCAAGCAGCGGACGAAACACGTAACCCCACTGCAGCGTTGCCATTCGCATGGTCGTACTTGGGTCGGTCCACGAGGACCACGGCGCGGTTTTTACAGAGCGTGGTGGCCGTCGCGTCGTGGCACACTACGGCCGACCCGAGCGGGCCCACCGGGCTGTTCGGAACGGAGTTGGCGTGATCGAGCGTCCGTGTGGCGTCGTCGTGCTGACCGGTACCGACCGCCACGACTTCGTCGACAATTCCGTCTCCAATCCAGTCCCACGCGACGATGGGACCGGCGAGTACGCACTCCTCTTGAATCCGGATGGGTCGATCGCACTCGACATGTACGTCTTCGACGCAGGGGATCGCCTGCTCGTGCTGACGGCTCCTGGCGAGGCCGAAACCCTCGCCGCAGACTGGAGCGAGAAGACGTTCATCCAAGACGTGACCATCGTGAACGCAACCGACGAGTTCGCCGTCTTCGGCGTCCACGGCCCGACGGCCACGGAAAAAATTGCGAGCGTGTTCTCAGTGACGACGCCCGATGAACGGTTATCTTTCGTGCGGGGCCGGCTCGGGGACAAAGGGGTAACTGTCGTTCGCGATGATAATCTAGCCGGGGAAGAGGGCTTCCTCGTCGTCGCCAGGACCGATGCTGCCGAGCGAGTCTTCGACACATTGGCCGTTCGCGGTCTCAATGCCGCGCCGTTCGGGTGGGAAACCTGGGAATCACTGACCCTGGAGGCCGGCACACCCCTGTTCGAATCGGAACTCGCTGGACGGCTTCCGAACGATCTCGGATTGGATGTCGCCGTCGATTACGAGAAGGGTTGTTTCGTCGGCCAAGAAGTGATCTCACGCATCCACAATCGCGGGCATCCCGCACGGCGCCTGGTCGGTCTTCGACCGAACGCTGTTCCGACACCAGGGGCCACTATCCTCGCCGACGAGACCGAAATCGGTGAAGTGACACGCGCCGTCGCGGCCCCAAGTCTCGACGCTCCCGCAGCGTTCGCCCTGATCGACTACACTGTCGAGACGACCGAGGTACGCATCCAAAGCGAGGGCAATACCATACCTGCCACCAGGGCCAGTCTCCCCTTCGTCGAGGGGTCGGCTAGGTCGAGCCGCCTTCCACACTACGACTGAGCGGGACGCCCAGCGACGAGGCGGAGTTCGATCCCGTCCGGATCGGTGAGTCGAACGTGGTCGTCACGTTCGTCGATCGACGTACCGGCAGCATCCAGTCGGGTCACGACGGTATCGACGTCGCCAGCCGTCGGCAACACGAACTCCACAAAGTCGAGACCTCTCCCGCTGGTCGGCTCGTTGCGTCGGTTCCAGGTGTTGAGACCAACGTGGTGGTGATACCCGCCAGCTCCAACGAACAGCGCGCCTGGGAAGCTGGCCATGACGTCGAAACCGAGTGTCTCGACGTAGAAATCTCGGGCTTGAGCCATGTCCGTCACCTCTAGATGAACGTGGCCCACGTCCGTCCCAGGTGGAACGCGCTTGGCCCCGGTACCAATCGCCGCGAGATCGTCCAGAGCAAGCGGATCGGTCACCATGGTGACGCGCCCGTCGGGGGAGTGTGTCCAGTCGTCCCGGGGTCGGTCACGGTATACCTCGATCCCGTTGTTCTCCGGGTCGATCCCATACAGGGCTTCACTGACGTGGTGATCCGAGGCCCCAGCGAGTGCATTGGCCTGCCTGAAACGTCCCAGCGCATCCGCCAACGATGCTCGGTCTGGAACCCTGATTGCGAGATGAAACAAGCCTGCAGCAGACGTCGGTCTCGGTGGTGTATTCGGCGCTTCCGCGAGTTCGATAAGTGGGATCTCCCCGACGCCCAACCGCTGTTCGTTGTCCCCGTCGAGGCGATGAAGACCCACCACGGATTCGTAAAAATCCGCCGCCGAACCTGGTTCGGCTATATTCAGGCCCACGCGACCCACATGTGTACTCGCCGGGAGCGAGGGCATACGCACCCATCTGACCGCCCGCGGTAAAACTGCTGACCCTAGGGCCGGGTTTTTTCCCGGCATTGTCCCACACAACCGACAATGAGTGCCGACGCCGGTCCCACGCCCACGGGGTCTAACGTCGAGGGCGAAACACCCGAAGACGCGCCTGAGGCAGTGACTGACGAGGCCACGGTTCACGACGACTCAGTCGAACTCGAGCGCACCATTGGATTGGTCGGTGGCCTTGCAATCGGCGTCGGTACGATGATCGGGGCCGGGATCTTCGTGTTTCCCGGACTCGCCGCCGGCGATGCCGGTCCGGCCGCGTCCCTCTCGTTCGCCATCGGTGGCGTGATCGCGTTGCTCGTGGCGTTACCAGCCTCCGAGTTGGCCACTGCAATGCCGCGGAGTGGCGGAGGGTATTATTTCGTTTCGCGGAGCATGGGAACTGCACCGGGGGCAATCGTCGGCCTCGGACTCTGGCTCGGTCTGGTCTTCGCCGCCGCATTCTATCTCGTCGGACTCGGTCACTACGCCACAGCAGTGTTCGCAGAGCTTTCGATTTCGCTCCCTGTGAATCCAGTAATCCCGCTGGGGCTCTGTTTCGGCATCGGCCTGACGGCACTGAGCGTCGGTGGGACGGAAAATACGGCCGCCATACAAAATGTCGTTGTGGGCGTGCTACTCGTCATCCTGACCGCATTTCTCACCTACGGTGGCCTAGACTCACTCGGCGTCTTTGGTCGACAGTCAGTACCAGAGACGTTTTTCTCCCAGGGGTACGTCCCGGTTCTCTCGACGGCCGCGTTAGTGTTTACCTCGTATCTCGGCTTCGCCCAAGTGGCGACGGTGGCAGGCGAGATACGTGATCCTGGGCGAAACCTTCCGCTGGCGATGGTCGGCTCTGTTATCTTGGTAACCGTATTTTACGTAATTACAGTCTTCGTGGCAACCAGCGCGTTCGGGGCCGGGCCGCTCGCACGGATGGGCGAAACAGCGATGGTCGAAGTGGCCCGGGACTTCCTCGGCCTCGGCGGTGCGATCGCAATTCTGTTCGCCGGATTGCTCGCCACCATCTCGAGTGCAAATGCCTCGATTCTGAGTGCCTCGCGTGCAGTGTACGCTCTTAGCCGTGATGCGCTACTGCCCCGCCGGGCAAGCCGGCTCAATCTCCGGTACGGTACTCCCCACGTTGCACTCATGGCGGCCGGCGGACCGATCTTGGTCCTCGTGGCGACCGGTCAAGTGGAATTGCTCGCAGAAGTCGCCTCGTTCCTCCATCTCGTGATGTATGCGCTGATTTGTGTCGCACTGCTGGTTTTGCGCCGGCGACAGCCAGAGTGGTACGAGCCAAGTTTCCGCGTCCCCGCCGGCCCGATCATCCCAGTGGTGGGGGCTCTTGCATCGATCGGTCTCATCGCATTCATGCAACAAGCGTCGATCGTCATCGGAGTAGCTATTATGGCACTGTCGTACGGGTGGTACCGGTATTATGCGAGTGAGGTCACGCTCTCGGGGGTATTATACCAATGACTGAACGTCCGACGATCTTGGTCCCGATCCGCGTATTCGAGGGGGAGTCGATACCGGAGGGTGTCCCAGAATTGCTCGCCAATGCCCACGTCGTCCTTCTGGGCTACCACGTCATCCCGGAGCAAACGGCTCCAGGACAGGCCCAGATGGAGTTCGAAGAGCGGGGGACAGAGCGACTGGAGGTCCTCGAGGAGTCACTCACAGCCGCCGGGGCCACCGTCGAACGACGGTTGGTGTTCACCCACCAGGCACAGAAGACGATTGACCGTCACATCTACGAACACGATTGTGCGGCCGTACTGGTGCCGAACGCGACAGGCGCAATCGAAGATGTGCTCGTTCCGGTCAGGGGCACCGTCGGAGCGGACGTCCTGGCACGGGTCGTAGCCGGGTTGTTCGCGGATACCGAGGCCACTATTACGCTATATCACGTCGCCGAAACAGCCGAGACCGACGAAGAGCCGAGCACCGTTCTCGAGCGACTGCAAAAACGACTAGTGGACCACGGGATCGCGAGTGAGAATATCTCGACCAGGGTCGAACAGGGCCGGAGTCCGACCCAGGCAATCACCGAGGCCGCCAGCGAGTTCGACGTGGTGGTCATGGGCGAGTCGGATCCCTCCCTCACGACTTTCGTCTTCGGCATGGCGGCCGAACAGGTGGCCGAGCGATTTCTCGGCCCGGTCGTCATCGTTCAGCGCGCGCGCGCAGACTCCGAAGAATCGGCCTAGGCTGGCTACCGGGAGAACAGGGCACGGAGTTGGTCCCGAGAGGCGAGAGACGTGGGGCGATCCATATGGACGCCGATCTCCCCCGACAGCGCCCACAGTCCGGCCCGTTGGATCGGGCGTGGGAGCCCATAGGCGCGCCGAACCAGCTTTCCAAGGCGGATTTCGGGACCCAGGTCCTCCCGCCAGGCACACTCGTAGGCCCCGAGCGACGCCGGTGACTCCGGCTTAATGTGTTCGGCTGCGTGATCGGCTGCGATCATCCCGTATCGGATTCCGCCTCCAGTGAACGGTTTCGTCTGGCCAGCAGCATCACCGATGAGGAACGAACGGTATCCGGTCACCCGCCTGGGCGGCCCGATCGGGATGAGTCCGGAGCAGCGCCGTTCGAGTTCGACATCGTACTCTGTAACCAGGGCCTGAAACCGCTCCCGGACGTCCTCCCCGGGTGGGGTTGCGAGACCGTACTCGACCCCAGCGTCGCCTCGGGGGATCCGCCAGGCAAAAAACGAGGGAACGGACAGGTGAACGTCAACGAAGTCGCCGTGGTCGGCTGCTGGCGCAAAGCCCAATACCCCGTGGAGGAACTCTTCTGGGGCGGGAAGATCGAGTTCCTCACGGACACGCGAGCGAGGACCGTCACAGCCGGCTACCATCTTGGCCCGGTGGGTTTCGAGCCCGTCTGGGCCGGACACCGTCACCGTGACCCCATCCGTGTCCGTCTCGACTGAGACGACCGAATGGTCCTCCCTGATATCGGCGCCCGCGGTGCGGGCTGCCTCGGCGAGGCGCCGATCCAGTTCGACCCTGTCGATGACGTGCGAAACGGGTTCGTCCTTGTAAAACGGATAGGCTCGCGACTCTGGACCGCCGCAGTGAAACCGAGCACCGCAAATCACGTTCTGACGCAGCGCCTCGCGGTCGCCAGGAGGCACGAACGGCCAAATGTCGGTACTCACGTGACCAGAACAGGCCAAAGGCTCACCGATCGCTCCACCCTCGAAGGCAAGCACGTCGTATCCCTCCGCCGCCGCCCGGCGAGCGAATCGAGCCCCGGCCGGTCCGACCCCCACGACCACGAAGTCGTGCATACGACTCATACAGGGACCGGCTAGCTAAAGCCCTGTTCGGTTTTCGTCGTCGACGACGGCGAGGCCACGGGCGACCTGCTGGGTGAACGCCTCCGGCCAGGATTCGACCAGCGGTGACCAGGTCCGTCCACTGTCTCCCGAACGGAACAGTCCCAGATTGCTCAGGGCGAAAAATTCTCCGGCACCGTCCGTTCCAAACACCGGCCGTGTCAGTCCGTCCGGCCCCGGCAGGCCGTCCATCGCAGGCGTCCAGGGCCCGTCACCCTCGCGGCGATACACGACCGCATGTGCCGTGGTCGGGTTGTGGGCCCGCCGAGCGCCCCGAGCCGCAGAAACGAGGACCGTCTCGGGATCACCCGGATCGACGCCCAACCCCCAGACGTACCGGTGATCCAGACCGGTTTCTGGGTGCGACCACGTGGTACCGGCATCGGGCGATTCGGCGTAGCCATCGCCGGCAGCCACATAGACACGATCTGGAACAGCAGTGTGCGTGACGATCGTGTGGTTGTCGCGACGAGCTCCGGCCGGGTGTTCGATCCAGGTCTCTCCACCGTCGGTGGTGCGAACGAACGCGCCAGCCTCGATGGCAACGTAGAGGCGATCGGGTTCGGAGGGGTGGACAGCCAGGTTACGGACGTGGTGGCTGTCGGGTCGTGGGGGAAACGACCAGCGGTCGGCAGAGGGAAGCACAGTCAATGGCTGACACGACGTCCACATGTCACCGCCGTCTCGCGAGCAGTAGACCGCGCTCGGCTCCGTTCCGGCCCAGACCGTTTCGGGGTCGTGCGGACTCGGTGTGATCGCTGTCACGCGTTCGTTTCTGGAGGTAAATTCACCAACGGATTCCCAGGACTCCCCACCATCGGTCGATCGAAGCAAACCGGATTCGGCGGTCCCGACGTACACGTGTGCAGATCGCCTCGAATCGGCAGCCAGTGCCTCGACAGCCACGTCCTCGTAAATCCGTGTCAGCTTCCAGTCACGGCGGTCCGACGCCCGGAAGACCGTGTCTTCGAGGGCTGCATAACAGGTCGACATGGCTGAACGTGGCTGCCCACACCCAAAAACACCGGCTGCCCTGTCAGTCGTCGTCGGCCTGGGGGGCCATCTCAGCCTCGCCGTCTTCTGCAACACGGTCGCGGTCGGCCCGAGGTCCGTCCAACTCGACGGCAGGAAGGAGATCACGGAGGTACTCACCCGTGTACGAGTCGGGATTGCGAGCGACGGCTTCGGGCGTGCCGGTCGCAATCACCTGCCCGCCTCGTTCACCGCCTTCAGGACCGAGATCGACCACGTGATCGGCGTTTTTCACTAGATCGAGTTCGTGCTCAATGACGACGACGGTGTTGCCATCGGCGGCAAGGCGGTGGAGCACGTCGATGAGTTTTCGCTCGTCGGCCGGATGTAAGCCGGTCGTGGGTTCGTCCAAGAGATACAGCGTGTCCCCGGAGTCTTTCTTCCCCAACTCCTCGGCGAGTTTGACCCGCTGTGCCTCTCCCCCTGACAGGGTAGTCGAGGGTTGGCCGAGCCGCATGTAACCAAGTCCGACGTCTTGGAGCAACCCCAAGCGTCGGCGGAGTTGGCCGTGACTCTCGAAGAAGTCGTACGCCTCGTCGACGCTCATGTCGAGGACGTCCGCGATTGTCTTCCCCCTGAACGTGACGTCTAACGTCTCGTCGTTGTACCTGGCCCCACCGCACTCCTCGCAGGGGACGTAGACATCGGAGAGGAAATTCATCTCGATCTTGACGGTCCCCTGGCCACCACAGGCCTCACACCGGCCGCCCTTGACGTTAAACGAAAACCGCCCTTTCTCGTAGCCACGTTGGGAGGCGAGGTTGGTCTCGGCGAACAGTTCCCGGACGTAATCGAACACGTTCGTGTACGTCGCCGGGTTGCTCCGCGGGGTTCGTCCGATCGGGCTCTGATCGATCAACCGGACCGTTTCGATCTCGTCAGTTCCCTCGATAGCGTCGTACTCACCCGGATCGACCGACGTATTGTCGTTCATCTCTCTGGCCAAGCCCTTGTAGAGAACCTCGTGCATGAGCGTGGACTTGCCCGAACCGGAGACACCCGTGATAGTAGTAAACGTCCCCAGCGGGAGTTTGACGTCGATATCGTCGAGATTGTGCTGGCGGGCACCCCGGATTTCTACGTGGTCGTCGGCCGTCCGGCGATGGTCGGGGACAGGTATCTGCTTGCGGCCCGCAAGGTAGTCACCCGTAATACTCTCCTCACACTCGATGACATCCTCGACGCCACCAGTGACGACTACCTCACCACCCTGTTTGCCCGGGCCGGGTCCCATGTCGACGATGGTGTCAGCGCGCCGCATTGTCTCGGTATCGTGTTCGACGACGATGAGCGTGTTTCCGAGATCCCGGAGCTCCTCCAAGGTGTTGAGAAGCCGGTCGTTGTCCCGCTGGTGGAGCCCGATCGATGGTTCGTCGAGCACGTACAAAACGCCGACCAGGCCGGAGCCGATCTGGGTGGCGAGCCTGATACGCTGACTTTCCCCACCCGAGAGCGTAGAGGCCTCCCGGTCGAGAGTTAGATAGTCCAGCCCCACTTCACACATGAATCCAAGCCGAGCACGGATCTCTTTGAGAATCTCCGTGGCAATTTTGGTTTGGCGTTCGTCCAGGGTTGCCTCCATCTCCTCGAAGTGAGCAAGTGCGTCACCGATCGAAAGCCGGTTTACCTCGGTGATGGGCGTCCCAGCGACCAACACTGCGCGTGATTCGGCCTTGAGCCGGGTCCCCTCACAGGCGGGACAGGTCGTCGTCGCCATGTAGTCCTCGATGTGCTCTCTGGCCCGATCGGAGTCGGTCTCGATGTATCGCCGTTCCAGATTGCCCATGACGCCCTCGAACCGTTCGGTCTTCTCGCGGGTGCCGTTCTTCGTCGTCCACTGAAAATGGACCGGCTCGTCGGTGCCGTACTGGAATTGGCGGCGCACATCGGCGTCCAGGTCTGCAAACGGCGTTTCCAGGTCGACACCGAAGTGATCGGCAACGTTGTCGAGTTGCCGGCTATAATACGTCCGGTTGTAACTCCACGGTTCGAACACGTCCTTGAGGGGTTTGGACGGGTCCTGAACGACCAGATCCTCGGTAACCTCCTTCGGTTCACCGATTCCCTCACACTCCGGGCAGGCTCCGTGAGGGCTCTTGAACGAAAACGACCGC
>CAZKGF010000023.1:0-3275 GCA_964552115.1 uncultured Halobacteriales archaeon | reverse complement strand
ATATATCGATCCCACAGTGGGTACAGGCGAGGTCTTCGGAAAATTCCACGACCAATTGATCCGTGTCGTCGCGGTCGGCGAGATCACCGGTTGAGCGTGCCTGGGCGCCACCCAGTTCCACGCCGGCTGGAGGGTCGGGGAGAATAACCTTCAACACCCCATCTGCCTCGTCCAAAGCGGTTTCGACGGAGTCGGTAATCCGAGAGCGCGCTTCCTCGCTAACCGTCACTCGATCGACGATCACGTCGATGGTATGGTCGTAGTTTTCGTCGAGGTCCGGACGGTCGAGCGTGAGATCATACGTCTCTCCGTCGACGGCAACCCGGGTGTAGCCCTCACTGACCAACTCGTCGAACAGATCCTCGAAAGCGCCTTTCTGGTCACGGACGACGGGGGCGGCAATCTTCGCCTTCGTCCCCTCGGGAAGATCGAGAACACGGCGCACCATGTGTTGGGCACTCTGTTCGCCGACCTCGCGCCCACACTCCGGGCAATGGGGCGTGCCAATGCGAGCGTAGAGGAGACGAAGATAATCGTGTAGTTCCGTTACGGTGCCGACCGTCGATCGGGGGTTGTTCGCGGCGTTTTTTTGATCGATCGAGATCGCCGGAGATAGGCCCTCAACCGTCTCGACCTGAGGTTTGTCCATCTGGCCCAGAAAGTTCCGAGCATATGCGGAGAGCGACTCGATATACCGACGCTGGCCCTCCGCGTAGATCGTCTCGAACGCGAGTGAGGATTTGCCCGAGCCAGACAGCCCGGTGACGACGGTGAGTTCCTCGCGGGGGATGCGAACATCGACATCCTTGAGGTTGTGTTCTTCGGCCCCCCGCACCTCGATATACTCGCGACTCATTCGTGTCATTGCCAGGGCCGGCGTCCGTGAAACCCTGTCGGTTCGGTTGCCTCGGCACCAAAAACCGAGTCAGGGCGCCCCTTTCCGCTCCCCCCGTCTGTCTCGGCCGGCGTCGCCCGAAATGCAACAATGCAGTTGCACAGACCGCGGTCTTTAGGAAGCCCGGGCTCGGTCCGGAAAGTAATGACCGAGACAGACACCATCCCGGGGGTCGATTTGACTGACGATACCTACGTGATCAAACAGCACCTGATTCGCAACAAGTATCGCGTCTTCGACAACTCCGACGAGCTGGTTTTGCGCGCGAAACAGAAGCTCTTCCGCATGAAAGAGGAATTCCCCTTCGTCAATGCCGAGGGGGAAGACGTGTTCACGGTCAAAGCCAGTAGTATCGTCGACATCGCGGGCGATTACTCATTATTTCCCGCCGGCAGTGACGAGCCACTCGTCGTCCTCCAGAAAAACCTCACCATGCTGAAGCACGTCTGGAAGGTCCGGGACCCCGAGGACGATCGAATCCTCGCCAGGATCGAGTCGGGGAGCCGGATGATCGAATTCTTACGCGGCTTGGGACCGTTGGGGTTCATTCCACACTCGTATACCATCGAGGACGCGGCGGGAAATTCACTCGGATCACTCGAGGGGCGTCTCGCTATCAAGGACACCTACGACCTCGAAATTACCGACGTCGGCGATGCACCAAAAGAAGCAATCGTCGCCTCCGTTGTAGCGATCGACGCTCTCGAAGGCAACTGATCAGACCCGCTCAGGCAGCCAGCCGCCCGAAACTTCGACGTTTTGCCCGCTGATGTAGTCTGAGTCTGCATCCAAGAAGAACAATATCGGTTGGAGCACGTCGGCAAAGCTAGCGGGGCGGTCCCTGGGTAGGTTTGCGGGGAACCGGTCTGAATTTTCAACGACGTATGGCGAGACCGCGTTGACCGTAATGTCCGCATCGATCGTGTCTGCTGCCAGCATCCGTGTGAACATCAACACACCAGCTTTCGCCGCGAAATACGGGAAGTTCTTTGCACTCACCAGGCCCCGATCACTACTGGCGTAGCCGATGTTGACGATGCGGCCGAAGTTTCGGTCCTGCATTCCGGGAAGCGCTCGCCGCGTACACAGGTACGTCCCATCCAAATTCGTTTGCATGACCGACCGCCACTCGCCGAGATCGATGTCGCTCCAGTGATGGGGAGCGAAGGCACCGACGTTGTTCACGAGCACGTCGACTGGGGCTAGTTCGGCCTCGATTCGGTCGAAAGCCCGGCCGACGTCGGTTTCCTCAGTCACGTCGGCCTGTACGACCGTTGCATCGACGCCGTGGTCCCTGGCCGCTGACGCGACGTCATGGGCCGCATCCTCACTGGTTCGATACTGCACGGCGACATCGGCACCACACTCGGCGAGGCCGAGCACGATCGCGCGCCCTAGGCCGGTTGCACTCCCGGTAACCAACGCCATACGTCCGGTCAGGTCCGGTTCGATCATGGTGGCTGAAAGCGGGGGGACCGGAAAGTAATGTCTGCCGTCCAGCACGGCCCTATCTGGGTCCACCCGGCACGGAGGACGGACCAGGCGCCTGGACACCGTTTACAGCGCAGATTCGACCGCACTCGCAACGGCCCGTGCTTTCTCGGCCAAGTCCGCTGGTACGTGACCTGTCGCGACAGATTCGTCGAGTTCCTCGTCGTCGACGCGTTCGACGGTGCCATCTGCGTGCTTGAGCACGTCGACGTGGAGGTCGACATAGCGGATCGCGTCGGGAAACACCTCGACAGGCGTGCAAATATTCACGTATGTCCCACGCCGCTGGCCCTCGCTCGATCGATATACTGTCGGATACCACCACCGGCCCTCCCGAACCTTGGTCACGGCAACGTCACCCTCCTTGCGTTCGATTCCGAGGCCATCGTAGGTTCCTCCAGCAGTCATCGACCGTCGAACGGTAACCGTCCCGTCACCGTCTTTGTCCGTCACTTCAGCCCGACCAAGCACGATCCGCCGCCCATCGGGTTTGCCGTGGTCGAGCCGGACCGTCTCTCCAATCGAGGGCCCGAACTGCCGAGTGAGGGGCTCGAACGGAAGGCCATCCCCATCGACGGCTTCATTCGGACCGGGATCCGAACAAACTGCCTCGACAAAATCGACGGCAGCACTCGCCGTTTCTGTACCGGCCTTGATCCGGTGGTGGCCAGCCATCGTCGTTTCCACGCGCCGACGAATAGCGTCGAGTTCGAACCGTGTGTCCCGCCCAAACCAGATGAAGCGCGTGGCCTCGCCCGTCCAGTACGATCCAGGATCTCGGTCGTCCGGGGCTGGGGCATCTGCCAGAGTTTCATCTACATCCGTCGCCCGCTCACTTGCTCGCTCGAGCGCATCGCCCAACGCTGCCAATTCGACGTCCTCGTCCTCG
>CAZKGF010000022.1:8738-16186 GCA_964552115.1 uncultured Halobacteriales archaeon | reverse complement strand
ACCCATCACCAAAAACCAACACACCGTCGCGAGCGACGTCGCCCCCACGGCCGTCACAACGACTGTCCGGACGGTACGACCTTTCGAGAGGGCGGCGAGAAACAAGCCAGCGAACGGGGCCCACGAGAACCACCACGACCAGTTCCACACGGTCCAATCGGCCACCCACTGTCCACCAGTAAATAGACTCATCGGGACCAGATGAACCAGGTACCGACCCACTGCATCGGCGCCGCGTTCGATGACGAACGTCCTGGGGCCGACGGCCAACAGCAAGACTGTAAACAGGAGGAACAGACCGACCGTGACCCCGGCAATTCGACGGATACCCCGGTGGACTCCAGATTCGGCCATGATGAGGTAAATCACCGACAGCCCCCCGACCAGGACCACGGGCGCGACTACTCCATACGTTACACCCCATTGATAATCGATACCGGTGAGAAACTGCTGGCTCACGAACGCGACGGACGTGCCGACGCCACCGATGGTCGCGAAGATCGCGAGGACATCAACGAATTTGCCGACAGGGGAATCGAGGTTGTCAACACCGAGAAACGGCGTGAGAAGCGTCGAGACGCGCAACGGTGCGCCCCGATCGTACACGAAGTATGCGATGGGGAGGCCGATAAGGAGGTACGGACTCCAGGCGGAGATCCCCCAGTGAAATAGTGTATACGTGAGTGCGTCCACAATGGCCGCACCCGACTGGGGTTGGGCGCCGAAGTACGGTGGCGGTGTCTGATAGTGAAAGAGGACTTCCGCTGGGCCCCAGAATACGATCCCGGCCGCGATACCGGCTGTGAAAAACAGCGCAAAATACGTTGGATAGGTATACGTCGGTTCGGCGTCGTCACCACCCAGCCTAATCCCACCCCATGGACCGAGGAATAACCACGCAATGTAGAGCACACCGAGAAAGACGACTACAAGAAAGAGCCAGCCGAAATCGACAAAGGCCAGTCGTTTCAGGGTGGCTATTCCGTCGAGGGCGAGGCCAGGAATAAGGATCCAAATCAGAAAAAACAGACTAAAGACCGCGACAGGAACCCCGAACGTAATTGGATCCTGTCTGGCGAGAAACGGTTCGATGACCCGACGGAAGTGTCCATGGCGAATGCGGAGCAAGTTCCGAGCCGTCCGACTTTCGGTTCCCGAATGTTCCGTCCGATTCACCGGCAATAATGCCAGATACGAGAGTCCGGCTGCGAAGAAGAGCAACGCCAAAATTAGCCAGCCCTGACCCGAGACGACAGACCCGACGAATTCGGGAAAGAAGAATCCGGAGACGACAGCGATGCCTGCACCGGCCCACACAATGAGGAGGATCTGTCGAAGGAACCGCTCGATAGGACTGTCCCCCTCCGTTGGCATGGGCCCTGGTTTCGTGCCCCACACTATAGTCGTGTCGTCGGTCCGGAAAATACGCCAGACGTCTCTGAATTGTGATGGTTCGTGGCCCGATTCCCGCTAGCTGAGCACTGGCACACGTTTTTACGTTGAAGCGTTCAATCAGCACGGGTGCCCCGCGACACGCGAGACCGTGGAACACACTCGGCCCTCGAGAAACTGTTCGATCACGCCGAACCGGTCCGGTTAGTCAACTGGTCGGCGTTTTCCGGGGCCAAGACGACGGTCTTGCTGGTAGGGGGTGTGGCCGTGATTTCATTCGTGACCGGCCTCTCGCATTTGAGCGAACCGACCCTGATAGTGGATGGCCCGCTGGCCGGATTGCTCCCAGGCGGTGGGAATCTAATTCGACTCTATGGGGTCTTTTTCGCATTTTTGCTGGCAGGCCTAACCGTCGGCCTCCAGCGTCGCGTCCGCATCGCGTGGTATGGTGTGCTGATAACGCTTCCACTCATTGCCCTCCTCCCGCTCATGACCGCAGACGCCACAGATCTCCCGCTCATGCTTGGCTGTCTGGTGGCGTTTCCTCACACGGTTAAAAATCGAGCCCGGTTCGATGCAGCCCTAAACCTGTCCTCGTTCCAGACGGCTGCGATCGCCGCTTTCGTGGGGGCTCAGATTTATGGGACGGTTGGTGCGTACGCCCTGCGGGCCGAATTTAGCGGCGTGCAGACAGTCACTGATGCATTATACTACATCATCGTAACCGGGACGACGGTGGGGTATGGGGATATGACCCCCACATCCAGTTTAACCAAACTATTTGCACTGTCCGTGATCGTACTGGGGACCGGTACGTTCACAATTGCCTCGGGATCGCTCCTGATCCCAGCGATAGAATCCCGAATATCCAGCGCTTTTGGAAACATGAGTGCATCCGAACTCACACTGCTCGAAGACCACGTAATGGTCTTGGGCCACGGGGAGATTACCGAATCGCTACTCGACGAACTGTCCGGCCAGACGGACATCGTCGTCGTGACAGAAGATACGGGGGCTGCAGCCGACCTTCGAAGCGAAGATATCAACGTGTTGACGGCAGACCCTACAGACGAGGACGCGTTGCATAATGCACGCGTCGACTCGGCAACGGGTGTTGTTGTGGCGACCGAAGACGATGCTCAGGATGTCCTGGCGATACTGGCCGCCAGACAAGCAAATCCAGACATCCGAATCGTTGCTGCCTCGAGCGATCGCGCACACGTCGACAAACTCCGCGGCGTTGGGGCCGATCAAGTCATCAGCCCCGTAGAAATCGGGGGGAGAATGCTCGGCAGATCAGTAATTGAAGGCGATGTTACGCTGTTCGCTGATCACGAGGAACGGGACGAAACCGCATCTGGCGGATAGCCACAATGGAACGAATTTGGCCGCAGTTCGGGCAATGGATCAATCTGTTCGTCGACCCATCCTGGGTTGTGAAGTCAGGCAATCAACGGGGAGAACAGTCAAGCCGACATGAATATCCCACAAATACTTTGTTATCTGATAACTTTTGCTCTGACCTTGGTTGATACTGCATCCGTGCAGAAACGAGAAAAGTCCCACCGGGAAATACCAGGCGGGTCCCGGCGGATTCCAGCAGTACGCGATTTCCGTCGCTCCGGTCGTATCGCCGACCCAAAATTTATTTCAGACCGATAAGAGAATACATACTGAGGATTCGTATCATGTACGACAAGATTCTGATCCCCTTCGACGGCACCGACGAAGCACGCCGAGGAGCACAGCACGGAATCGAACTCGCCGAATCGGTCGGGGCAAGCGTCCACGGCCTCTACGTCGTTGACCTCCCCGGTGCACCAAGAACCGTGTACATCCGGGACGACGAGGAAGAGCTCCGAGAGGAATATCACGCGTACGGAGAAGAGGTAACCCAGGAGCTATGCGACATGGCCGAACAGGCAGGCCTCGAATGCTCTCGGGCGATCAAATCCGGCTCACCGGCCCAGGAAATCGTCGAATACGCCGAGGAGGAAGACGTCGACGCAATCGTCTTGGGAAGTGCCTACCAAGGTAAATTCCGTGCGTTGATGGGAGGGACTTCTGACAAAGTGGTGAGAACCTCACCGGTGCCCGTAATCACAGTGCGCATGACTGTCAACGATTAAGGTCGGCCAGGCCAGCGTAATTCTACTCAGCGGCGGTGCCTACCGAAGGGTCAAGTTCCGGGGTTAAATCAGATCTTCACTGTTCAGTCGTTTCTCTCGAAGGAATATCACGATGCTCGCACTGAAAAAACTCACACCAGCCACGGCCAGGCGTCCAATAGTCATGGCCAGAAGGGCAACGACGAACAACACGACTGCTAACAGTGCCAACCCAGTTGGGATTACGTCCACCATTCATATGGCACACGGGCCCGGGTCACGAATAGATTTCCCTGGAAACAGAAATGACTCCGAAACCGTAGATAGCAGCCGCGGTCAGTACGAGTGTTTGAACTCCCAGTGATAGCGACATCCGTCGCACGTCGCCCATTCTGGGAAGTCGAACTGTTCTGGGTGGCGCTGCCCATACTGCATCTTGCCCCGACAGACCGGACATTCCAGCGAACGAAGGGGGAGTTCGATGAACTCGGTCGAGTCGTACGTCGCTACGCAACGAGGGCACTCGATACGTTCGTAGGCGGTATTCTGACGAATGTCAGCTTCACAACGAGGACAGCGAAGGATCGCAGCAGGGCGGTTTCCCCACCCGACGGAACCATCGTACGTCGTGGTGGCAGTTTCCGCGCTCGAAAGGCGAAACTTGTTGGGCCCCTCCCCACGACGGAGTGGGGCGATCAAGTGGCCAGCAAGCCCTTTGAGGCGGGTAACCACGGGGTGTAATTCGTCGACCACGAATAGTTTTAACGCGCTGAGTGGGATAAATCGCTTCCCAAAATTATCCCTCGGAAACAGATTCTCGACGCTTGGGTTCCGACCAGCGGTACCTTTTCCCCACCCCGCCCTCTGAACAGTCTATGCAAATCGACACCCGGCGGACTTGGGGATACATACTCTCAGCGGTTGCTGGGTTCGCGATCGCTCCCGGTGTCGTTACAGCCCAACAACTCGATCCATCGGCGATTATGTCGGTGTCTGGGCCAATTCGGGGCCTGGCTTCGTTCGTTCTCGTAGCCCTCGTCGGGAGTCTATTTCTGCTCAAATCTGAAGACCTGGTCGATCGATCGACGGACGCTACAATGGCCCGGCCCTGGGTGGCCGTCTTGTATGGGTTAATGGCGTTCGTGTTCGTCCTCTTCGCCACGTTCTATGCGGACTATCTCTTGGGTCAATTAGGCCTTTCCGGGACCCGGTTTGGGATGATCACGCTAGTGATCTTGGGTGGGGGAATCCTCGGTCTAGTTGGGTTTGGTTACACAATTGTCGGCGCAGTACTGACGGATCTCGAAGGAAGACGACGCCCCTGGCTCGGAGTAGGCGTCGGTGCCGGTATCAGCGCTGTGGGGTGGGTAAGCCTATCGGGACTTCCCGCAATCGCGGTATGGGTTCTTGTCGCTGCCGTCGGTATCGGTGGTCCGATGCGACGTTGGGTCCACAGCTCGCGGGGTGTCGAGTCAGAACTGCCTACGTGACACCAGTAGTCGCCGAATTTGACTTGAGGCCGGGGCTCCTGGTCACCGTATGAACGAGGTACCGATCCAACTCGGGGGCGGCTTACTGGAGTCTGTCGGTCAATTGGCAGTCATCGCAGCAATGGGGCTGTTGGTTCTCATGCTGGTGGCCCTCGGAGCGTACGCCTACAAGAGTCTCCGTGGTGACGGGATCGAATGGCCCGAGGACACTGAAACAGAAGATGGTGTGAGTCGGAACGATGAGGACGACGAGTGGAAATATTCCTAGCTGTGTACCGGACCAAGTGCACTCCTCTTTCTTTGCTTCCGGTTCCAGCCGAGAAAATACAAAAAGTGAGTGTCGACCGCCTGACTAAAATCTAGTCCCCGCTCGGGGCTTCGTCACCCTCCCTAACGTCGGTTACCGTCTCTTGGCCAGTCGTTACCACGTCCACCTCACCTTCCTCCGTCAGTTCCTCGATGGTTTCGGCGAACTCCTCGGATTCGAGAATCTCGTACTCGTTCTTGAGTCCCAGGTACACCGTGTAACACATCAGGCACAGGATCGCCGCGAACGGAAGGCCGGTGGTGATTGCAGCAGTCTGGAGCGCGCCCAAGCCGCCACCCCACAGAAGCACGGCCGCCACAGCTCCTTCCGTAATCGCCCAGAAGATCCGCTGGGTTCTGGGAACGTCGTGCTTCCCGCCTGAGGTCAGGTGGTCAATAACCAGTGACCCGGAGTCGGACGACGTGACGAAGAACGTGATGACGAGCAACGTTGCCAAACTTCCAGTAACTGCGCCAAGTGGGAACTGTTCCAACGTAACGAACATTCCCAGCGTCTCGAAGGTCGCGTAGCCCTGATTTTGCAACACGCCGAGGACGGCACCGTTACCCTCGAGCGAGTTGAAGATTGCGCTCCCGCCGAAGGTCGACAACCAGAGCGTCGAGAACAGAGCCGGCAGGAACAGGACACCGAGCACGAACTCGCGCACAGTCCGGCCTTTCGAAATGCGGGCGATGAACATCCCGACGAATGGAGCCCATGCAATCCACCAACCCCAATAGAAGACGGTCCAGGCTGTCACAGTACCGCCACCAGCACCCATGGTCCCCCGGTAGAAGCCGAGTTCGAGGATGTTGCCGAAATACGCACCGAGGCTCTGGACCCATGTCCCGAAGATGTACACGGTTGGGCCGACGGCGAGCAAGAAGATCAGCAATGCCAACATGAGGTACAGATTGAGCGTGCTGAGTCGCTTGACACCACCATCCAGCCCCGCAGCGACCGACAAGGTCGCGATGAGGGTAATCCCCGCGATCAGGAGGATTTGGATCGTGACATTGTTGGGGAAGCTACCGAAGACGCCGAGAATCTCGGTCCCGACGTACTGGATGCCCGTGTTGACCTGCGCAACGCCAAGCCCGAGCGACGTAGCGAGCCCGAACAATGTCGCAAAGACTGTCACAAGGTCAATTAGGTGGCCCGGCCAGCCGTAGATTCGCTCTCCGAGGAGTGGCCAGAAAATCGACCGGAACGTCAGGGGGAGCCCCCGGTTGAACGAGAAGAACGCGAGGCCGAGGCCGACGAGGCCATAGACGGCCCACGGATGGAATCCCCAGTGGAAGAACGTCTGGGCCATTGCGGCACCGGCAGCAGCGCCGGTCCCAGCCTCAGCGCCCCAAAAGCCGGGAACGTTCGCGAGGTAGTTGATGGGTTCGGTGACGCTGAAGAACATGAGGCCGATACCCATGCCGGCACTGAACAACATCGCCATCCACGAAAAGTCGCTGAATTCCTTATCGGCCTCAACCCCGCCAATCTTGATGTTACCGAACTTGCTGAACGCGAAGTACAGTAACACAACGATGAAGACGTTTACTGCCAGGAGGTAGAACCAACCGAAGTTATCTCCGATGAAGTTAAACAACCACGTATAGATCTCGGCAGCGTCTTCACCGAGGCCAATCGTAGCCGCGATGAACGCTCCAATGAGCAAGAGAGCGATGGGAAAGACGATCGGATGGATGTCAAATCCCCATCGCTGGATGTTCGTGTCGCCCGGCTCTCGATCGGAATCCGGGTGGAACAACTCTACTTGGAGTCCATCAGACATCTCGCCCGTCGTTTCTTGATCGGCATCAGCCATCGGGACCCACCCCTTCAATCACGACTAGTTCGGATTCGTTCGTGCAGTGATTCCCCGCCGTTCGCACGTCCCGTGCTGGTGACACGGATTTATCCCCCCGAGTCCGGCCGCCCTCGGTCCGGACCGGAACGTCCATGTCACCAGTTAGCCTAGCACAACACATCGGACAAAGAGAGCCAAGGATTCTGCATAAACGTTCATGTGTGATAATCCATATCTTTAAAAGACGTGTCACGAACGGGACCGTCGCCGCTGGTCGGTTCGATCCACCCGTGATGGAAACACACGTGGGAGATAAAAGCCCCATGGCCGATAGGATCCCTCCACTC
>CAZKGF010000022.1:0-8728 GCA_964552115.1 uncultured Halobacteriales archaeon | reverse complement strand
AACGCCCACTGACCGATCGAATCTCACCCACAGTCGGCACAGTGACGATATTTCAGAGACTTGCCTACTTCTGCTTCAGACGCACATGAGGAGAGAGGGAGCAGATTCAGGACGTGTCGTCGGTAGCCGGTTCAGCCAGGGCAGGGTGGTTGACGACCGCAACACTGTATCCCCGATCCGCTATTGCCTCAACGATGCGTTGGGCATGTGTTGCTCCGGTCGTCTCGACCTGGAAGATGAGGTAAGCTTCGCCGACATCGAGATCCTCGAGTGCCCGGTCGTGGCGGACGGTTTGGATATTGGCGTCGTAGTCCCCGATAACTCGGGAGAGTTCGGCCATCTTTCCGGGCTGGTCTTTGATTCGAACCCGGAGTCGGAGGATCTGTTGGCGCCGTGTCAATGCGTGAATCAACACGGTTCGCAACATCGTCATGTCCAGGTTGCCACCACACAGGAGGGGCATGACGGTTTCACCCCGCACGTCCAGCGCCTCGCTTCGAATAGCCGCGACCGACGCGGCGCCAGCCCCCTCGATGACCTGCTTGGCCCGTTCCATTACGACGAGAATGGCTTCTGCAATCTGGCCGTTAGTTACCGTGACAACGTCATCGACGTGTCGCTCGATGATTGAAAGAGTCAACTCGGAAATACCGCCCGTCGCAATCCCATCAGCAATCGTATCGACAGAATCCAACGTTTGGGCAGAGCCTTTCTCCAGGCTATCGGCAACCGTCGCTGCACCCTCGGCTTGAACTCCCACGATACGGGTCTCCGGGCTCAATTCCGTGAACGCCGTCGCGATCCCGCTGATGAGGCCGCCACCTCCGATCGGAACGACCACGGTATCCACGTCCGGTCGATCCTCGTACATTTCGATCCCGAGGGTTCCCTGCCCGGCGATGACGTCCGGATCGTCGAATGCGTGGATAAATTCCGCATCAGAGTCTGCTGCCTGCTCCTGGGCATGCTGCATGGTGACCTGGAAGTCCTGTCCGACGAGTTCGACCGTCGCTCCATAACCTCGGGTCGCTTCAACCTTGGTTTGTGGGGCCGTCGTAGGCATATAGATCGTTGCGTCGACACCTAATTTCGTCGCGGCCAACGCGACCCCCTGTGCGTGATTCCCAGCGCTTGCGGCGATGACCGACTCGACTGGGCCGCTCGACAGGGCCGATCGGATCTTGTTGTACGCGCCCCGAGTCTTGAACGAGCCCGTCCACTGGAGGTGCTCGAGTTTAAGGAATACCTGATCAGCCCCCGTCATCGATTCGAGCGTCGTGCTCCGCTCGACAGGCGTCCGTTTGACGACCATCGGGTCGTCGAGATTTCGTTGAGCAGCCTGGATATCCTCGAATGTCACAGCCTGGGGCGTAGTGTCGTCCATAGTGGTGGAAGGGGAATATTACGACGATGGGTCGTTGACCGACATCCTGTTCCGAGAAATCGCTCAGGGGGATGAAAAGGTTGCCCTGTCATAGCCGGAAAATGCTGAGCGAGTCGGATTTCATCTGCCGCCTCGGGTCCGTCATAGCACATTCCTACTATCATCCCACCGGATGCAGGGAGTCACCCAGGACCGTCGTCAAGGAACGGTCGTGGGAAGCGAGATATCCACCTCGGCCTGTAGTCCCGCCGCCTTGACCGTATTGTAGAGGAGCATCGTGATAGTCATCGGTCCCACTCCACCGGGTACCGGTGTGATCACGCCCGCCTTTTCCTTGGCAGATTCAAACGCCACATCGCCGACGAGTTCGTACCCTTTCTCCGTGTCGGCATCGACACGATTCACGCCGACGTCGATTACGGAGACGCCTTCTGAGAGCATGGAGCCGTCTATCAACTCCGGGTATCCAACTGCCGCCACAAGGATATCCGCCTCACGAGTCTTCGCCTCGAGGTCCGAGGTCTTGGAATGACAGACCGTGGTCGTGGCGTTTCCACCTGGAGCCTTCTGGATGAAGAGATTCGCCATCGGCTTTCCGACGATGTCGGAGCGACCCACGATCACGGCATCTTGCCCTGCCGGATCTACACCGGCCGCGTCTAACAGACACTGGACGCCGTGTGGCGTACACGGCTTAAATCGGGCATGGCCAGCGACGAGTCGACCGACGTTCTCAGGATGAAACCCGTCGACATCCTTCATCGGATCAATGCTCCGGAGCACGCGCCGCTTTTCGACGTGATCCGGAACCGGCATCTGGACGAGTATTCCGTGGACCCCATCGTCCGCATTGAGTTCCTCGATCACATCGTAGAGCGCCGATGCCGGGGCATCGTCCGAGAGTTCGCGGTGAATGCCGTCGATTCCGATCTCTTCACACGCCTGTTGTTTCATCGAGACGTACGTTTCACTGGCCGGATCCGGACTCATCAAGACGGTTGCAAGACCAGGCGCGACGTCGGCCTCGGCAAGCGTTTCGATGGGTCCTTGGAGCTTGGTTCGGATTCGATCGCTCACAACAGTGCCATCAAGCACGTTTCCGTCACGAATCGCGCTCATGTCTCCCCCCATCCATTCGGTCGCGTCTGTCGAACGTACATTCTGCTTCTGTTCAACCGGCCGGGGGGTTTCAAATCAGGGGGTCGTCCCCAACTGGGTCGGCAACTACAGAGGTATCCCACAACTGGATGGGAAGGTGATAGGTCGTGTCCGGCTGCCTGGCTGCGCGTTAATCGGGAGATCTACGGCCAGTTGGGGCTAAATCCGACCGATTCCCGATGCAGGAGCGAGTCTGTCGGGAAAGACCTAATTGCTCGCTCACCCGTGATCGGACAGACGGGGCATTCACATTCCCAAACGTATGGAACTGGAATCTCATTCGTCGACAGACAACGTGGCGGCACTCCTCGCGGAGCCTCGATTCGAATTGATGCCGTTCGATAGCTTCGGCGATCAGCTCGAGTATCTCCCGGAAGGTGCTACCATCGCTATTACCACTTCACCGACGCTCGGCCTAGATGCGACGATAGAATGGACTGAAAAGGGTGCCGACCGGGGCTACGAAATCGTTCCACACATCGCTGCACGGTACGTCCGTGACGACGATCACCTCGAACGGATCGCAGGGCAGTTGAAGGAAGCGGGTGTGTCGGACATCTTCGTGCCGGGTGGGGATCGAGAGGAACCAGCCGGCGAGTTCGATTCCGCGTACGAGTTGCTGACGAGGTTGGAAACGCTGGGGTACCGGTTCGACGAAATCGGCATTACGGGCTATCCGGAAGGCCACGACTTCCTGAGCGACGCGACGTTAGCGGAGTCGATGGCCAAGAAGGAACCGCACGCGACCTATATCGTCTCTCAGTTGTGTTACGACCCTGGGGCGGTCCTCGAGTGGATCGAAGAGATTCGTGATCGGGATATCGACCTTCCAGTCGAAGTCGGCATTCCTGGGGTAATGAAGTATCAGCGGTTGATCGGCATCTCCCAGAAAGTCGGCGTCGGTGATTCTGTCCGGTTCCTCCGGAAAACCAGTGGTGTGGTCGGATTCATCCGGCAACTCATCAACTCACGCGGTAAGTACGAGCCAGACGAACTGATCGATGGGCTCGCTCCATACGTCGAGGACCCGCTCTACGGCCTCCGTGGAGTCCACATATACACGTTTAATCAGGTTCCTGATACGGAAGAATGGCGGTTCAGGAAGTTAGAAGCAGACAGGGATACATCGGTGGGGTTAGGATGGTGAAAGCGTGAATCGATCTTTCGAGTGGTTGGGCCTGCTTCCTCACTACGTAGCGAGCCTTCTCCTGATCCTCGGCACGATCTGGGGACTCCGGGAATTCGTTGGGAACTTCGGATTCTGGGTCGAGCTTCCGATCGTCGTGCTGATTGTGCTCGGATACCCGTCGCTCGTGAGACTCCTCGGCATCGCTCCATCGGGTTGGGAGAAATAACAGTTACCCGGTAGCCCGCTCGAGAATTGCGTCCCTGGCCTGACGTACGCAGGATCGCTTCGATCGCGGAAAGTAGAGCGTGTTCTCGTCGACCGGGTGGCTAAACAGACCACCGGTACCGGGCTCAAGACCGTGTTGTTCGATCTGAATATGACCGGTCAAAAGTCCCGGAGAATAGTCAACGTCCAGGATTTCATTGTAGGGAATGGATTTATCCTCGTGAATCGAGGCAGACGAGCGGTCGATGACGACCTCTGTCGAGAATACAGAGAGTGTCCCACCCTGGAGCTCGCACGAGACGATCGGCTCGTCTGACTGTGCATCCATACGCACAGAAACAGGCTCTGTATCGAAAAAACTGCAGGTCGACGACCGTACCGTGCCAGGATAATGACCGCAGCCGAGTGAGCCAGCCACAGTCCAGCACACTCCGTCGCCAATCGGGAGGGAACCGAACCACAAATAATCAAATACAGTATAATTAGTGGTTCATTAGGACGGGTTCTATCCGGAGGTAGGAAGTGAAGGTTCGTCCTTCTAATCAGTCTTAGTTGTCTGTACTGTCTATATTCTGGGTTTCCCGCCTCATAGAGGAAGAGGACATCAGATCCCCGAGAAAAAGTGTCACATCGCTTTTTATGTTCGGCCCGAACGTTACGAGTACCGATGTCGGAAAACGAACCGTCTCACCGATCCGCCGACCATCCGAATCATCCCAGTGTCGATCAGTCTGACCGGGTTCTTCCACGGAACCTTCGTCAGACGGGTGACCCTGGTATCGAGATGCTCGTCTCCACACGTGTTCGCAAATCCCCGTTTTTCCACAAATCGTTCAACGAAGAGGGAGCGTGGCGCTGTACCGTCTACAATCGCATCTATCACCCCCGGGGCCTCGTTAAACCAGAAGACGGCGGTGCCATGGCTGAGTACGAGGCATTGACGAACACTGTCACTCTCTGGGATGTCGCCGTCGAACGCCAAATCCGTGTCAAGGGGCCGGACGCAGAAGCGTTGACTAACTACGTCATCACTCGAGACGCGACAGAAATCGAGCCCATGCACGGAAAGTACGTAATCCTCTGCAACGAGGACGGGGGCATTCTCAACGACCCCGTTCTCCTTCGGCCCGAGGAAGACGAATTCTGGTTTTCGATTTCGGATTCGACGCTGATGCTCTGGCTGCAGGGCGTCAATGTGGGCGAAGACTTCGACGTCGAAATCGACGAAATCGACGTCGCTCCGATGCAAATCCAGGGGCCACGTTCGGAAGACGTCATGATCGATGTCGTGGGCGATGAAGTGAGCGAAATACCGTATTACGGACTGATGGAAGCGGAAGTGAACGGGTGCGAGGTGCTGGTCAGTCAGACCGGCTTCTCTGGAGAGAAAGGCTTCGAGATCTATGTCATCGATGCAATGGAGAACGCAGAGCAGGTCTGGGACCCGGTTCTCGACTCCGTCAAAGACCATGGAGGCATGCAGATCGCCCCTGGCCATCACCGCCGGATTGCAGCCGGGATCCTGTCGTGGGGGCAAGACATGGACCACGAAACCTCGCCTTTCCAAGTAAATCTGGGATACCAGGTTCCGGATGACAAAGACGCGGACTACATCGGAAAGGAGGCCCTGGAACGACAACAAGAACGCATCGACAACGGTGAGTATCCGTTCAATCTCAAACTCGTCGGACTCAAAATGGCTGGCGAGCCGATTCGGGATTACGCGCCCGATTTCTGGCTCATTTCGGATCCCGAGACCGGTGAGGAGTGTGGGTATCTAACCTCTCCGTGGTGGAGTCCGGACCTCGGAACGAACATCGGCCTGGGCTTCGTGCCGGCCGACAAACTTGAGGCGCCACTCGATGATCGGATATACGACGCAGATTTGGACACTGAATTCCAGGTTCACCTCCCGGACGAGTACGCCGAAGAGCCGGGAGAACCAGTGTTCGCGACTGTCGCCGAGGTTCCATTTAAGGAATCCGTCAATCCGAGCGCCCGCGAGCAGGCAAAGCTCAATGCCAGACGTGACGCTGAGGAGTGACTAGATCCGCGGCACACGTTCGGGTCAATCGCGAGTCTCGTAGACAGGCCGAAGATCACTCGCGTCTTTGTCGTAGCCAAGCCAGATGCTCAGTAGGATAGCGACGACGAGGAGATAGATTGGGCCGCCAAGCAACACGGATACTCCGAGGTGGGCCAGGGAGAGCCGTCCAACGAAATAGAGGATGCCGAGTCCCGCCACACCGACGCTGACCGCGGCGAAAATCCCCAGCTGAAACGCCCCCTGAGCATTGGGACCGGGGGCCGTCTTGACCTTGCTCATCACAGCCCCGTACCCCCTTGAGAAGATTAAGGGTCTCGCAATCCATTGCAACCCTCGCCTTGTCGGGAGCACGAGTGAGCAGCTCGGTTGCGCCTCCGTCCGTGCGGAGCGATTCAGACGAGACTGACCGCAGAATCCTGGGATAAACTTCTCGGTTGACCACCAACTGAAGCGAACTGAGTCGAGCGTACCAGAGCGGATTTTGGAAAGCACTACTTGTGCTATGAGCCACGGCACTGCACAACGTCCGAGAATTCGTGTGACTCACAGAACCGTACTTAAACACCGACATTATCTGTCATGTACATTGATCCGCTTTTCCCCCCTGTTAATCCATACCATGGCTATCGGTGGGGCATTTCGGGAGCTTGGGCGTTTTCTAGACGACTGTGATCGCAGTCAAACCGAGGTACGTAACGTGGAAATCGCGGACTGTCCCGATTCCACAGAGGCCGACAGTATTGTCGCAGATATCGATCTCGTGGTCGGCGTTCAATCGGATGATATAGTCGCCCTCGACCCACCCCGGATCAATTCCGACGGTACACTACGAGTAACTCTGGAAACAACACAGCCACTCGTTCCGGACGCTGATTCAGATTATTCAGTCGAGGCAACGAAGGCGAATTTCGAGCAGGACTCCAGTATCGTGGTCTCACTCCGGGCTACCTTCGGGCCAAGCGAAGAACAAACAGACGCTACTAGGTCGGAGTCTGCGCCTACTACGGGTCGTTATTCGGTGGATGAAGCCGTTTCTGGGAGTCACGACGAGGACGAGAGCCCATCACAGGACTTGCCGCCATTCAAAGATCCCGACTATCTCGAAGACATCTTCGAGTCGAACGATACCTTCGCCGAGATGGCCGAGGCCATTGAAATGGACGTGACAGCGGAAACTGTCCGTCGGTATATGATCGATTTCGGTATTCATGAACCGAACTCGTATCAAACAGGGCACAGTGCTGCCACCTCGTCAACCGATTCCGTTCGCGAGGATACACAGTCTCCAGAGGTGGAATCGGTTGATGATACTACAGAAGCCGACGGTGAGCCCGAGATGGAAGACCAAAGTCCCGAAGGGACCAAGGAGGGCGGTGACTCGGCCGACCCGGTCGTCCTCTCAGACGGCATCGGACTGCCCGAGGGTGTAACTGTCGACACACTCGTCGAGACCGTCAAGCGGTCAAATACCATCCACGAGGTCACCCGGGCGGTCGCTGTCGAGCGAGACGACGCACTCGATCTTCTGGAACGTCTCAATCTCCTCGATCTGGTGGTGGGCCGACTCGCAACGGAGGGTAAACGCGATATTTCCAGGCAAGAAATTGTCGACCGCCTCCGCCAAGCCTCGGCTGTCGAGTAACCGATCCTGCAACTAGCAATGCGGATTCAGGGAGGGAGGAATTAAGGGGTAATCGCGATAGTCATTACCAAGCAAGTCAATGCCTGTACTCACCGAGGTCGAATTCGAACACGAAGATGGAGCACTCGCAGACACGTTTGCAGCACTACCCGACCTTGACGTCGAGGTGATGCGGGAAACCAGTACCACCCCGCACAACAACGTCTATTTCCTGCGAATTGAGTGTGACTCGGCCGAGGAGGTCCACGATATACTGGACAAAGATCACACGGTATCAGAGGCCCAACAGAAACCAAAATTCGATCGTGAATCTCTCTGGACCGTCAAATTCGCTCCCGAAACGAAACTTCTGGCCCCACAGGTGACCCAACATGGGGGCCTCGTCCTCGATGCTCGGAACAGCGACTCACCAACGTGTTGTGGATGGAACGAGCGATGGATGCTCCCGGATCGAGAAGCAATTCAAGATATCTGGCAACACGCTCGGAATGAAGGGTTTCGTTTCGACTTACTCGAATTTCACCAGGGTGGCGGGACCGATGGACTTCAAATCGGGCGGGACGCCCTCACTGACCCTCAACGACGAACGTTGGAATTTGCCTACGAAAACGGCTATTTTGCAGAACCTCGTGAAACGTCACTCGAAGAGCTTGGAGACGCGTTAGATCTTTCTGCATCAGCTGTCGGTGGTCGGTTGAAACGGGGGTTAAAAACCCTCGTCGGAGAAACGTTGGTCGTCGAGGGGAGAGAGAAACATTGAGCTACCCACGGCTAAAGCAGGTGGGATTCAGCGTGGACTCCCGTTCTGGCCTCAGGTGAGGCAGGAGAATAGCCTCCGTTCACGTTCACTGTCCCGCTGTTCAAGCGCACGCCCAAGGGTGCGCCTCCGCCGTCTCCAGTTTGGTTACGACGGAGATACCGCAACCCGATGTTTTTCGCGGCGTTGTAGTCCGCGTGATTCTCGTACCCGCATTAGAAACACTCGAAGGATTCACTCTCACGGTTGTCCGGGTGCGTGAATCCACACGACGAACACCGACGCGACGTATTCTCCGGGGCAACCTGTTCTACCGTGATACCGTACTCTGCGGCCTTGTACTCGACGTACTCGTACAGCCGGTTGAACGCCCACTTGTGTCCCCA
>CAZKGF010000021.1:6712-16255 GCA_964552115.1 uncultured Halobacteriales archaeon | reverse complement strand
AGGACGTAGGTCACGATGCCCAGAAAGAGGCTGAGACTCCAGGTTGCGACCGCGATTCGGCCGACCTGAGGGTGACGGGTCTGGGGCAACTCCTCGGTAGAATGGGTGAGGCCGAGGATGACCGCGTGCAGGACAACGGGGACGGCGACGACGGACAATAGGATGTGAATTCCGAGCATGATCAGG
The DNA here is from genome assembly GCA_964552115.1 of uncultured Halobacteriales archaeon. GTDB lineage: Archaea > Halobacteriota > Halobacteria > Halobacteriales > Haloarculaceae > CAZKGF01. The sequence goes on along the minus strand of CAZKGF010000021.1, from coordinate 16,069 downwards.
TACACAAGCTTCACTGCACCAGGAGCCACGATGGCCTTCTCGAAGCCACCCCCGGTTTTCCAAAGATAGAAGACGAGGAACAGGACGATGAGCGAAAACGCAATCAACATAGCAGCACGATGTTTTCGGATCTGGCCACGCCGAACGAACCACAACCCAACGAGGAGTGAACTCAGGGCCAGGACGTTGATACCCGCAATCAAGTGACTGAAGAGGTGAACGGTTGCGGGGTCTAGCGACGGAAACAGCGGAAGAAATCCATAGAGGGCTCCACCGACGAGGACGTATCCGATGGCCGAGAGGACCACGGTCAACCCCGCCGCATGTTGTCGTATCAAGAAACGGACCGACTGGAGACTGCCCATGTTTCTTCTCTAGACGCAGCGGTCAACCCTCTTTGGGTTGCAACCGCCCAGTGTACCGTAACAATCAAACGCGGAACTACAGTATACGGGGGCATGAGCACTGAACAACGGACGATCCGATGTCTCGTCGCCAAGGTGGGGCTCGACGGACACGATCGGGGGGCTCACGTCATCACCCGGGCGTTCAGAGACGCGGGATTCGAGGTAATCTACTCCGGATTGCACCGCGCTCCCGAAGAGATCGTTCAGGCAGCTGTCCAAGAGGACGTCGACGTTCTCGGCATCTCTATTCTGTCGGGTGCACACGACACGCTCGTTCCAAAGGTGATCGATGGACTCAAAGAGTACGGTGCGTTCGAGGACACACTCTTACTCGTCGGTGGAATCGTGCCAGATGATGACGAGACGGAATTGCTGGAGATGGGGGTTTCGGCCGTCTTTGGTCCGGGCGAGTCCATGGCTGAGATGATAGATTTCGTACGCGAGAACGCTCCAGAGCGGCGATGACGGCCGAGCTGATAGAGAGCTTGCTCGCGGGCGAACACCGGGCACTAGCTCGAGTCATCTCGAAGATCGAGGATCGGTCTCCTGGATACAGGGATCTCGTCGCGAGTTTACATCCCCATGCGGGTTCGGCTCGAGTCATCGGTGTGACCGGGAGCCCCGGAGCCGGAAAGTCGACGCTGGTCGACAAACTCGCTGCCTCGTATCGGGAGGCGGGCCTCACGGTCGGGGTGATCGCGATCGATCCATCCTCGCCGTTTTCGGGTGGTGCTGTCCTCGGTGATCGAATCCGAATGGGATCGAACGTGGGCGACATGGACGTCTTCTTCAGGTCGATGTCTGCTCGGGGACGATTGGGTGGATTGTCGACAGCGACCGCAGAGGCAGTTACCGCGCTCGATGCCTTTGGCAAAGACAGGATCATCGTGGAAACGGTGGGGGCAGGACAGAACGAGGTGGACATTGTGAAGACGGCCGACACCGTTGTCGTGCTCGTTCCTCCAGGAAGCGGTGACGACGTCCAGATGCTCAAAGCGGGTATCCTCGAAATTGCAGACATTTTCGTGGTCAACAAGGCAGATCTCGACGGTGCTCAGCGAACGGTTCAGGAGTTACGGGAGATGTTACAGTATCGGTCGGGGGGCGAACAGTTCCATTCTCGAGGCCACCACGGCACAGCCGGGACCACCTCGGAGGCCGACGGCGGCGACGAGACGGATGGATGGGAGCCGCCAATTTTGGAGGCAGTTGCCAAGCATGGCGAAGGTGTTCGAGATCTCCTCGACACCTTAGAAGACCACCACGAATATCTCGTCGCGTCTGGTCGACTGCGCGATCAACATCGGTCGAGATACGCGGCGGAGATACGGACCTTGCTCAGGGAGGATCTCCAAGATCTCATCGCCGAGGAACTGGAACGACGCGGCGGGATCGACCGGTTCGTAGAGGCTGTGCTTGATCACGAGCGCGACCCATACAGCGTCTCTGACGAACTGATCGAACCGATCCGAGACTGTGTCGAGCAACGCAGAGAGAGTCACACCGAGCCCCAATAATCAGGTAGTGTGGCGACCCGTGGGAAATCGCCATCCGGACGGGCATCATCATTAAGCGACCATCCCTCGTCTTGTAGCGCATGAAACTACGCTCAGTAGCCGCTGGCGCCATTGGAATGGCAGGAGCAACCGCACTAACAAACCGGGCACTCCGGCGTCGTGCACGAGAGTTCAATCCGTTCCTCGTTGACACCCACGCTGTCTACCCTTGGAGAGGATTCGACGTGGCCTACGCCGAAGCTGGCGATCCGAGTGACCGAGATCTCCTCCTCTTGCACGGGATCAATGCAGCGGCCAGCAACCACGAATTTTGGCGAATCTTCGACCTGTTAGCCGACGAGTATCACGTCGTGGCCCCCGATCTGCCTGGATTCGGTCATTCCGATCGGCCGGCTCTCTTGTATTCCGCCTCACTGTATCGGACCTTCGTCGAAGACGCAATCACAGAACTGACTGATGGCTCGCCCATCGTGGTTGGATCGTCTCTGACAGGCGCCTACGTTGCACGGGCGGCGAATTCAGTGAAGGTAGACCAACTCATCCTCGTCTGTCCGACTGACACGACGATGGGTGAGCGTTCAACACCTCGCCGGGCGTTGCTTCAATCGCCGTTGATCGGCCAGGGATTATTCAATCTCCTCGTCTCCAAGCCTGCACTCCAGCGATTTCACGCCGATCACGGATATTACGATATGGCTAATTTGACGCCAGCCGTTCTCGAGTACGAATGGCAATCGGCCCACCAACCAGGTGCGCGATACGCACCAGCCTCATTCGTGAGTGGTCATCTGGATCCCGATGGTACTCTCGAGCCCGATCTGGCCGCTGTCGAGTGTCCGGTGACACTCGTCTGGGGGCGTGACGCCGACCTGCCACCGCTCTCTGTGGGACGCGAATTGGCCGAACAGTCGAATGCCCGATTGGTCGTCTTCGATGATGCTCGACTGTTGCCACACGTCGAACATCCGAATTCTTTCAGATCTGTCGTTCGAGAACGGATAGCAACTGCCTAGGATACCAGGTTGTTCGGGACACCCTCCGGAGACGCATTACTCGAGTTCGAAGGCGAGTGTCCGCTCTCCCGTGGTCCGGCGTTCTCCCACTGTCACCGTCACCGGGATTCCCGACTCGACTGCAGCTGGGTCGACATCGTGCATAATCCCGGTTACCCGAACTGGACCAAAGTCGGCCAGCGCCGTCACATAGGGAGTGTCTTCGGAGAAGGATGGGGAACTGACGTGGATCACCGTGTAACTTTTAATTTCACCTGTCGAGGGGAGTGGCGTTTTGGTGAAATCCCGCTCGCCGCATTCGGGACAGATCCGGCGTGGTGGAAGCCATCCGTGGTCGTTCTTACACGCTAGGTAGTACCCCTCTCCGTCTTCGATTGCGTCCATCAGGTCGTCGTATCCAGCATTCCGGGCACGGTCAAAGTCGCTCATTGGGCCACCTCGAGAACGTGTACCGTCGTGCTCCCAACGGTCCCTCCGGCGTTGTGTGCGACTGCTGTTGTAGCATCTGGGACGTCGTCGGATCGCGCATGGCGACCTTCGAGTAACTTCGTAATCTCGGCGATCTGGGCGGCTCCAGTGGCCCCAACCGGGTGGCCTTTGGCCTTCAAGCCGCCAGAGAGGTTAATCGGTTTGTCGCCGTCTCGGCGGGTAACGCCGTCAGCTGCAGCGGTTATGCCTGCACCTACGTCGAAGAATCCCAGTGATTCTGTGGCCAGAACTTCGGCGATGGTAAAGCAATCGTGCACTTCAGCGAAATCAACCTCACTCGCAGAAATCCCAGCGTCCGCATACGCCTCTGACGCTGCGCGTTCGGCGGCGGGCGTTCGGGCGAGGTGCTGGCGATCCTGTAACGCGAGTCGATCTCCACCTTGACCCGTCCCGGTAATTCTAACCTGCCCATTGAGGCCGTGTTCGGCCGCGTACGATTCACTGGTCAACACCACGGCAGCGGCTCCATCCGTTATCGGACAGGCGTCATAGAGGCCCAACGGTTCCGCGACCATGGGCGCTTCTAACGCGTCTTCGACGGTGATCTCCCTGCGCATCTGTGCGTATTCGTTGGGCACTGCATGCTCGTGGTTTTTGACGGCGATCGCTGCGAGATCCTCTCGAGAGCCACCGTACTGTTCGAAATAGGACCGCGCCATCAGTGCGTATGCACCAGGGAAGGTCATCCCAGCCTTGATTTCGTAGAGGTCGTCCGCGGCGATCGAGAGTGCCTCGGTGGCCCCGGCCGTCCCAATGTTAGTCATACGCTCGGCGCCGCCAGCGACCATCACATCTGCCTCCTCTGTGCGGAGGGATTTGACTGCCTCACGGACGGCTGCCCCAGCGGACGCACAGGCTGATTCGAACCTGGTCGCTGGCGCAGCAGCGGCGCCAATCGCCTCGGCCATCATCGGGGCCTCGTGGCCCTGATGTTCCGCCATTTCGCCCATGAAATTCCCGAAGAAGAGTCCGTCAATATCGTCCGGGGCGATACCAGCGTCGTCCAATGCTGCAAGCCCGGCTTCGGCAAAGAGATCACGGCCCGTCCGCTCGGGATGTTTGCCGAAGTGGGTGAGACCGACACCCGAAACGCGTGGTGCTGTCATCGCGAGATCGTAAGCAAAGGTGACGTAAACCGGTTTCGCCAGCCGATTTGGTGGCACGTAATGGCAGTTAAACGATGTCAGCAACCCGGCGCGGCTCACCGGAGAGTCCAGGGTTTTCTTCGATTAGTTTGAGGATTTCGTGATCGGTCACGTTCGGATAGGCTTTATCGAGAGCTTCCTCGACGAGGGTCTTGTCGAGACGAAATTCCGTCCCTTCGTAGAGGACATCGACCCCCTGTTCATCGAATGAGAGGACTGTCATTAGTACCGATAATGGCTCCAGAAGCTAAAAGTTGTATCCGTCGGCCTTTTGTGCACCCCTCCCACTAGGATTTGACACGGCCGTTGCTGAGGACTGTTCCACGAACTGAGGAACGAACGCCTTTGGCCGCCCCAGCGGGTGAATATCGGACGGACGCTATCGGGCACGGACTATACCAATACCAGGACATGCTCACTCAGATCATCAGGTACGTTCGCGAGGATCTCCGGACTGCCGTCGAAACTGATCCGGCTGCCAAAAGTTGGCTGGAGGCCCTTCTGTATCCGGGTCTCCACGCAGTATGGGCCCATCGACTCTGTAACCGGATCTATCAAGCCGGGCATCCGCTCCTCGCCAGAGTCATCTCCCATGGCGTTCGGTTCGCCACGGGTGTGGAGATTCATCCAGCAGCCACACTCGGCCGGCGTGTGTTCATCGACCATGGGATGGGTGTCGTAATCGGCGAAACCGCAGAAGTCGGCGACGACGTTTCGATGTACCACGGGGTGACACTCGGTGGGGACGACCCGAATCCTGTCAAACGTCATCCAACCATTGGGGATGACGTCTTGTTGGGCGCGAACGCGACATTAATCGGCGACATCGAAGTCGGTGATGGCGCTCGAGTCGGCGCGGGTGCCGTCGTTATTGACGATGTACCCGCCGACACGACCGTCGCGGGCAATCCGGCCCGGCCGATCGAAGGCAGGACCGCTTTCTCACCAGACGAGGCTCAAGGAGCCGAATCCGACGCTACCGGCGTTGAAGTCTGTGAGGAGGACGGAGACGGTCGCTGTAAAGCAGGGAGCTAAACCGCGCACCTCCTGGCGGTGGATTTATCGACGACGTCTCCAAGATCTGCCCATGGGACGGACCATCCGGGCAACGGTCCACGGGATGGCACAGCGCGCGAACCCATTGTTCGTGGCGATCGCAGTTGGGGTTCCTGTTCTCGCGCTCAGTTATGCGGTGACACTCGGTTCGATCGAGGTGCTCACGTACGTCCACGTCATGGCGGGAGTCCTCTGGACGGGTATCGACCTGTTCATGGCGCTCGTTCTCGGCCCCGTTCTCGGCGGATTGGATGTCGACGAACGAGCCGAGGTGTTCCAACGGTTCACGCCGAAAATGACGTTTCTCATGCCCACGTTGGCACTCGTTACGATTGCGGGTGGAATCGTGCTCGCACTCGAAATTGGCGCGTTCACCCACGCTGACCCCTGGCTCGCACTGTTTACGGGTGCAACGGTCCTCCCCGCACTCGTACTGATTGGGTACCAATTCGACGCGTTTCGTGACTGGCGGTGGCTGGTGATATTCGCAGTCGCTGTAGTAGGGATTGGGGGCTGGCTCGCGATTACACTCCCGAATTTTGCCATGACAAGCAACCTGATCGCCGTTGCCCTTGGCATCGTAACGATCCTCTCGATCCTGGGATTTGGTGTGTTGATGCCCGGTGAGGTGCGAATGTACTTCGAGATGGTTTCCGAGAATCCGGACACGACACTCATCGGTGACATCGGCATGCGGAATGCAAAACTGAGTGCAGTCCAAGGTGTGTTTCAGCTGGCAATTATCGCGGTGATGGTCTACATTCGATGGGGATATTATTAGCCTGAATAATCGAAGTCGATCTCATCTTCGTCAGGCGATACGGACGATTGGCTCGGCAATATTTTCGCTCTTACATTCTGGACAGCGGCTAGGGACGTTGAGAAGATGATCGAAATCGGAAAATCCACAGGTTCGACACTGTGGTGACGCAACCTCAAGCGTCTCATCCGCGTTCGAGAGAGACTGCGCGACGTGCTCGAGATGATCGAGAGTTTGCGTCCTAGAGATGTCGAACTCTGTGGCGAGTTCGCTCGGCGTCTCGGCATGAGAGCGAAGGTACTCGGCCAGCCGTTCACGGGTTGTCTGGCTGGAATCTTGCATGCATCTCAGTTTGCACCGGTCCGTCATGGGCGTTCCGGGATTCGGACTGCGCGTCCGCGGGCGGAGACACAAAGGTCTTGTCGGCCGCATCAGACCGGATGCATATGGATGCCGTCGTTCTCGCGGGTGGCTACGCGACACGACTCTGGCCGATCACCCGCCACCGCCCGAAGATGCTTCTTCCGTTGGGTGAGTCGACAGTCATCGATCGCATTCTGGACGAACTGGAGGCTGACGATCGGATCGATGACGTCTATATGTCGACGAACGAGCGCTTTGCTGAGGATTTCGCCAGCCACATCGCCGATCGGGGACTCGAAAAACCAAGCCTCAGCGTCGAAGAGACGACGGATGAAGGCGAGAAGTTCGGTGTTGTTGGGGCACTGGCTCAACTCGTGGAACGAGAATCCCTTGTGGATGAGGAATTGTTGGTGGTGGCTGGAGACAATTTGATGGGGTTCGAAATCGGGGACTTTCTGGACTTCTACGAGGAGGCAAACGCACCCACGTTGGCTGCATACGACGTCGGTTCGCGGGAGAAAGCTGCGTCGTATGGCCTGGTGGATCTCGACGGTGATCGGGTTGTGGATTTTCAGGAAAAACCCGATAACCCCCCGAGTACTCTCGTCTCGATCGCGTGTTACGCGTTCCCCGCCGATGCGACCCGATTCACCGAATATCTACAGGGAGGGAACAACCCGGATGAACCCGGCTGGTTCATCCAATGGATGCAGGAACGACGGCCTGTGTACGCCTATACGTTTGACGAGGCCTGGTTCGATATCGGTACCCCGGTGAGCTACCTGGATGCTGTGGCTTGGGCCCTCGATGGCGTTTCGTTCGTCGCTAGCAGTGCCAACCTTTTTGTGACTGATATCGGCGAAAACGTACACGTCATGGTGGGCGCTACTGTCAGTCGCTCCTCTCTTCGAAAATCCGTGGTCTTTCCCGAGGCGACAGTGCGTGGGTGCGATCTTCGCAACTCGATCATCGATCGTGCCACGGAGATCGAAAATCTGGATCTGTCTGGGGCGCTGATCGGTCCGCACACCCGGATCACGAACAGGTCGTAAACGGTTGAGTCAACGACTCCGAGTCGAGCCGCGTCCTTTCTGGGCGAGGCTCGGCTCACTCATCACTCACAGCGCCATCGGAGCCAACAGGAATCTGGGCGCTGCGGAGGCTGATCCTTGCAAAGTGGTCCCAACGTTCCAGTTGAACAACGGGGCTCGGACTCGTAGCAGTGGTGGACAACGAGTACCACTGCGAAGCCCACAAGGCCAGGGGGAGCTAACAAGTCGGTTGTGCAAGAGATCGAGCGCAAACGGTTGCTCGAGCGGGCCGAACGCGAGGGGGCGACTGTCGGTGCGGAGATTCCCGAACGAATCGATGTCCAGGGCGAAGAGCTCGATCTGCAACAGTTCGTCTTCGAGATCAAGCGGCGTGAAACGGTCCCAGAAGGGGAACGGGACAAGGTTGACCAAGCCAAGAAAAATCTCCGTCGTGAACGTCTCGAGCGCAAACGGCGTCTTGAGGAAGCCGACATTTCCAAGGCAGAAGGCGAGGAGATCGTCCGAGCTATCGTTGGCATTGACCGGGCACTAAACGCTCTTGAGCAATTGGGACCGACGGACCTCGAATCAGAGGCTGAGGCACAGGCCGCGGCAGACCGAAAGCGGTGGATGCAATTTCTCCAGAAAGCACTGGGTCGTACGGACGACAAAAGCGGCTTCCAATCGGGGCGGGGGCGGGCTCCGTGACGCGAAATCGGGAAGTCGCCGCACGTCTCGAGGAGATTGCCGATCTACTTGCCGCCAATGATGTGGACTACAAGCCGCGGGCCTACCGTCGAGCAGCCGAAAACGTCCGGAATCACGACGCAGCTGTTGAAGCTCTCGCAGCAGACGGTGCTGACGCACTCGAGGAAATCGAAGGCGTCGGTTCTGCGATCGCCGACAAAATCGTGGAATACATCGAGACAGGTGAAATTCAGGAACTGGAACGGCTGCGTTCCGACTTGCCCGTCGACATGGCCGCCCTCACGAGCGTCGAGGGGGTGGGTCCCAAAACCGTTGGGGCGCTATATGAGGCTCTGGAAATCCAGACGCTCGACGACCTCGAAGCCGCCGCCGAGGCCGGAGACATCCAGACGGTCTCGGGGTTTGGGCCGAAGACAGAGGCTAACATCCTCGAAAACATCGACTTCGCACGCGAGGCACACCGCCGGGCACAACTTGGTGAGGCTCGGCCCCGAGGCGAGAGTGTGCGTGCGTATTTGCGGGATGACTCTGCCGTGCGTTCGTGTGAACTGGCCGGATCGTTGCGTCGCTGGCGCGAAACCATCGGTGACATCGATCTCTTGGTTGCAAGCGAGAATCCAGGGGCGGTCGTGGACACGTTTACGGAGTGGCCCGAGGCGGACACCGTGATCGAGGCGGGGACGAGCAAGGCAAGCGTCCGCTCGATGGAGATGCGCGTCGATCTCCGAGTCGTGGCTCCTGACGAGTTTGGGGCTGCCCTCCAGTACTTCACGGGAAGCCGGGCCCACAACGTGGCGCTTCGAAACCGGGCAATCGATCGCGACTTGAAAATGAACGAGTATGGAGTCTTCGACGTCTCGTCGGTGGC
>CAZKGF010000021.1:1404-6612 GCA_964552115.1 uncultured Halobacteriales archaeon | reverse complement strand
TTCGGGCACGACTACGTCTGCATTACTGACCATGCCACCGGCCCGGGGATGGTCGGAGGTGTCGGACTGTCCGACGCGGAATTGCGCGAGCAATTGTCGTCGATCCGAGATATCGCGGCTGACTTCGATATCGACGTCTTCGCCGGCGTCGAGGCCAACATCGCTCGCAACGGCGATATTTCAGTGGGGGCCGGTATCCTCGAGTCGGTAGACATCGTCGTCGCGTCTCCGCATGCCGACCTCGACGGTGCGGGTACCGACCGACTCGTGGAGGCGGCACAACACCCCGATGTCGACATCATTGGCCACCCGACGGGGCGATACGTCAATCAGCGAGCCGGACTGGATGTGGACATTGAGCGACTGGCCACGGTTGCGGCCGAACACGACACAGCCTTGGAGGTGAACGCGAACCCAAACCGTCTCGATCTGGGAGATTCGGCGATCAAAACTGTTGTGGAAGCCGGAGCACCCCTCACCGTGAATACCGATGCACATAGGCCCTCGAATTTCGAGCTGCTGCGCTTCGGTATACACACAGCCCGCCGTGGCTGGGCCGAATCCGGTGACGTTCTCAATACGAGGGAGGCCACGGGCATTCGTTCATTCGTCGAATGACGGGGTCCGATTCTCGACCACCGACTGAGGAACACCATCCCGACACGGACGCAGTGTTGGTCGACGCTATGCTGGGGACGTTGGCAACGTATCTCAGAATGTGTGGCTACGATGCTGCCTACGCGTTGGACAGAGACGTAGAGGCCGATCGGGCCCTCCTCTCGATAGCCAAGCTTGAGGACCGGTTGCTCTTGACCCGTGACCGAAAGCTCGCTCGAAGGGCCCCTGCGTCGGTCTTGCTCTCCAGCCATGACATTACTGGGCAATTAGCCGAACTCCAGGACGCAGATTTTCACCTTCGTCTTCCCGCGTCGCCGACACGGTGTGGGCGTTGCAACGGGATCCTGGCCGAGGTGGACGAATCCGAGGGGACGCCGCCCGATGTTCCTGACCTGTCGGCACATGCAGTCTGGCGATGCCAGGACTGTGGCCAGTATTTCTGGCGGGGGAGTCACTGGGATGCGGTGGCCGAGAAACTTGAAACTGTGTGATCAGTCCAGTCCGGAACGCCGATGTATCCCCCTGGTCGTACCCTCTCTCGATGAGCCTCTCGGAGGAGGCCAGGGAGCGCCTGGCTGACGTGGTGGAACTCCAGCCTACGAAGAACGCAGAACTCGCCGATCGGTGGGGGATGGACAGCGGGAGCGATGTCCACGCGTACCTCGAATCAGAACTTTCAGACTATTATTACCGGGATGAGAACAGTCTCATCTGTGCGACCCCGGCTGCCGCCTCGGCCGTTGGGATTGAAGGGCCAGAGACGGAGGGGACAGTCGTCCGGGCAACTCCCTTACAACGAGCTGTGCTCGAGGTGCTCCCCGGTCCAGACGACGAGCCACAGAGCGTGGTCGCTACCTTTCACGGGGTCGAAGATGCCCTGGATACCGATGTGGACGCAGTCAGATCAACACTCCACAGCCTCACCGATCGAGGCGTGGTCGAACGAGTTCAACGGACGGTACCTACGTTCCGACTCGCCGTACCGCGGGACGACCTCGTGATCGAGGACCGCGAGGAGTGATCCACGGATTCACTCCGGCCGCCGACGGGCGCGTCGTTGCTCGAGGAGGCGTTTGATGGCAGCGCCAGGACCCCCATCGAGGGGCCAATCCAATTGCCGCCAAGCCGGGGGTTCGGGTGATATCTCGGGACAACTCGACCGACACTCGGCCGCTGTCTGGACGCGCCCCTTGGCGCCACAGCGAGGAAGTACCCAGCCGTCCTCGGCGCTCAGTTGGTAGTGGCGACAGTCCTGTCGCATGGTTTCGACGTAGTTTCGCCATCCTCGCTCGTAGGCACGTTCGGCGATCTCTCTGCGCTTGGCGGCTTTCCAGTCTGGATCGGCGTATTCGAAGCGGGCCGCTGAAGCGTCGTGTTCCGTTCCTCCAGGACGTGACACGATTCTGGTCCCGATACCCGACGGATCCAGTGTTCGGGGGTGCCATTCGACGGTACCAGCTTCACAGGATGGCCCTGGGGTCGAGGTATCGAGCGAGAGCACGCCGGCCTCGACTGGAACATCTTCAAAGAGTGCCGGTGACACCGTCGATCCCGTCTCGCCCGTCGCAATCCAGACTTCGTCTGCGAGGCCCAATGCGACGTCACGTTCGATCTGTGGGGCCAGGGAACGGGCAGCGCTCGCGTCCAAGTCCGGTTTGTTCTCGATTGCGATGACGCGGGAGACGAATTCCGGGTACTGCCACTTCCGTCGGAGTTCGATCCGACCATTGGAACCGCTGCGCTCCTCGATCAGCTCACGGTCCGCTGCACGGTGGACTGCCTCGCGAACGTAACGCCAAGGGTATTCGGGTTCTGGGAGCACGTCGCGGTACCAGCCCCAGTCAGGTGGAGCATGTCTGACTACGTGTAACAGGTCTGAATCCAGGGCTTGGTTGCCGAATCGTGCTCGGGCGCGCAGTGGCGCTGGATCGCACTCGAGTACGATCGTATCCCATCGCCGTTCGCGTATGCCGAGTTGTCTTGCTACGAGTACTGTACGGTCGTCTCGGGGGCCCCCTGGCGGCCAATGGCGCTCGACCCACTGACAAACCCGAAGTTCGAACGCGAACTCGCTCTCCTGGGCCACACTCATCCCACTCGGTGAAGCAGTATAGTCACTACGGGCGCCGATGGCTGGATTGTCCTGTCTCCCTATCCGTAGGGACCCCCGTTGCCGTAGGTACCGCTCCCTGTGCCTGCTTTACGCTTCGCTCTCCACTTCGAGAGCCTCGTCGATGAATTCGTGTGCTTCTTCGAGGATCTCTCGCGGTCCGTCTTGGGTCACCGTGTTGACCGCCTGCTCGTAATCACGCCACTGCAGGTCGTGGTGTTCGTCAGACAGTTCTACCGACGCCTCGAACGACTTTGCGATGAACAGGTGAACCGTCTTGTGGATGGTGTTCCCGTTCGCCTCGAAGACGTAATCGTAGTCCTCACGGAAGCCGTCGATGAGCCGGAAGTCGTGAATTCCGGCCTCCTCTTTCACTTCGCGGATGGCGGTCTGTTGCAGTTCCTCGTCGCCCTCGACGCCGCCCTTGGGGAATTCCCAATCGCCTGGCCGGCTCTTGAGCAGGAGGTACTCCCGCCGGCCACGCGTATCGCGAAAGAGGATCGCTCCCGCGCTCGTGGCCTCTATCATTGTTCCTAACTAGTTGGTCAGTAGTTAAGAGAATGTCGGAGTGCAAACCGGAAGCGAACGGTTTACCCACTGGACGTCTAATTCCGGTCCATGCCGTTCGTGACGCGGCTTACGTTGGAGAGCGGGGACAGTACTGTCCTTGACGACGTGGTCGGAGAGATCAAAGCCACCGCGGAGCGAAAGGGCGTCGAACTCAAAGGTCCTCACCCGAAACCCCCGACCCGCATTCGGGTGCCACAGTACAAATCGATCGGTTCGAAGGCGACGTTCGACGACTGGGAATATACTGTCTATCGGCGGACCCTGGAGATCGTCGGTCGAGACGAATTTGTCCGTTCTGTTACTGAGAAACAGTATCCGGATCGTATCCACGTGGCTGCCGAGATCGAACAGCGCCGGTGATGCCGACCCGTTAAGCGACTGGACCACTAGCAGTCGATCATGACTGACGTCGACGTCGAGTCCGCGGTGCGATCGTTACGTCGCGAACTCCACAAGCGCCCGGAGCCAGCCTGGCGAGAGTTCTATACCACCCATCGGCTCCTGGAGGCGATAGCCGATCTCGATGTCGAGACGGCTGTTGGACCTGCTGCTCTGGCCAGTGACGCCCGTGCTGGGGTTCCCGAGGCCGACGAACTCGACGAGTGGCAGGACCAGGCACGGGACTACGGTGTCGACGAGGAGATACTCGATACTATGGCCGGGGGTCACACCGGGCTCATCGCGACGATGGTGGGCGAGTCAGCTGGCCCGACCGTCGCACTCCGGGTGGACATCGACGCTCTTCCACGAGCCGAGGCGACGGCAGATTCCCACCGGCCAGCGGCGGACGGCTTTCGTTCGGAACACGACGGAGCCATGCACGCCTGTGGCCACGATGCGCATGCGGCCATCGGGGTGGGAGTCCTTCGACGACTCGAAAATCGTGGATTCCCGGGCACACTGAAAGTCGTCTTCCAACCAGCCGAAGAAGTCGTCGGTGGTGGCCGCGCGATCGCAGAAAGCGGTCACCTGGACGATGTCGATTATCTCCTTGCACTCCACATCGGTTTGGATCATCCGACCGGCGAGATCGTCGCAGGGATCGAAGGCATCCTCGCGGTTAGCCAGTTCGAGGCAACGTTCGAGGGGGAATCTGCACACGCCGGCGGTCATCCAGCCGCTGGCCGCAACGCTGTCCAGGCTCTCGCAACCGCGATTCAAAACCTGTACGCGATCCCTCGACACGAAGATGGCGCCACCCGAGTGAATGCTGGCAAAGTCAACGGTGGCACGGCAACGAACATCGTTCCCGAACGGGCGACCTTGGCTGGTGAAGTCCGTGGGGACACGACAGCCCTGATGGAATACATGCGCAACCGTGCCGACCAGATTCTCGATTCGGCTGCCGAGATGCACGACTGTACGGTGGACATCACTCGATTGGGAGAGGCGCCGAGTGCAGAATCCGACCAACCTGTTGTGGAGGCGGTTGCTTCGGTCGCAGACGGCATCGACGAGGTCGACTCAGTGGTCGAGCGGGCGCCTCTCGGAGGCAGCGAGGACGCTACCTATCTCATGCGACGCGTCCAAGAGCGCGGCGGAAAGGCCGCGTTCGTCTGTGTAGGCACGGACCATCCAGGCGGCCATCACACGGCGACCTTCGACGTGGACGAGGCCTCCCTCGGCATCGGTGTCGACGTGTTAAGTAGCGCTCTCGAACGGTTGGCCCGTACCACGCCTTGAATCACCACCGTTCAGTATTTTGGGTCAGCACCGGTACGTTCGTAGACTGACGCCATGATGGCGTCGCGTTCGGTTTGCCACTGACCGAACGCCTCTGGGCGGTCGGGATATGCCTCGTAATGGGCCAGTAATTCGTCTGCAAGGCTCTTTGTTCGATAGAGATCGTATATGGTCCCCCAGTGGCCGGCACTTTTGATCGCCGTCTTCAGCTTGGTCAACAGGCCAAC
>CAZKGF010000021.1:0-1394 GCA_964552115.1 uncultured Halobacteriales archaeon | reverse complement strand
ACAAGGCCTCGGAAAGCTTTCGGACGGGAAGCGCAGCCAAGAGCCCCATCAGATCGTCGACATCGTAGGCCGTCGTGAAGATATTGTACACATCGAGTGCTGCGTATCTGGCTCCGAAGTGGTCCATGACTGCGGTATTGTACTCCCACAGGACATCTTCACCAACCGTCCCTCGTTCGATCGCTTCGATCGCGGCGTCGGCGGCGTAGGTGCCAGCATAGGCGGCACCGGCAATTCCGCCTCCGGTCGTGGGATTGACGTGGCCCGCAGCGTCGCCGACGGCGACGAATCCCGGTGCGACTGCCGAGTCGTAGGGCCGGCGAGTCGGGAGGGCTGCGCCCAGTTTATCGGTAACCTCGGCGCCCTGGAACTCCGGGCGCTGTTTCAGATCTTCGCGAAGGTCTTGGACCAGGGTCATGGGTTCTTCCGTCATTTGAAACCCAAGTCCGACGTTGATTTCCGTCGGTGTTCTGGGGAAATACCACAGATAGCCAGCGGCTCGCTCGGTCGGTTTGAACACCAGTGCGTCGTCCCAGTCGACAGGTTCATCGACCGTGACGATCTCCCGATACGCCGAACAAAATTGGGAATAATTGACGTTGGTATCGAACGTCGTCTCGTCGAAATCTGCCTTGTCTTGGAGAATCGACAGTGACCCCGCCGCATCCACGACCACGGAAGCCTGGAACTCGACGGATTCGCCGTCTTGGCGGCCCCGAACGCCCGTCACTCGGCCCGAGTCCGTCTGATCGACTGTTTGGATGACTGTATCGTAGAAAAACTCTGCTCCGGCTTCAGTCGCTCCTGCGATGAGACAGCGACCGTATTCCCACCGATCGACAACTGCCAATTCTCCAGGCACCGGGATGTCAACGACGGTGTCCAAGTGAGGAATTTCGAACCGTCCGTGGTCGACATCTGTATTCGTGAATGCAGGTTCGAGCGTGGATTTAGGAATGGCGTCGGGGAAACTCCCCGCTCCCTTGAGTGCGTCCCCACAGGCGATGTGGCCTGCCTCGGACTCGGATTTGCGTTCGGCCACGGCAACGTCGTACCCGGCATCGGCGAGTTGGGCGGCCGCGTAGCACCCGGCTGTCCCCGCGCCGACGACAGCCACGTCGACCTCGTGGGTCGTCATGAGGTGAGGTGCTGTCCCGACGGGGAAAACTCTTTAGCTTGGGGCGGGGTTGGCCTGGCCCGTCCACTGGCGGTCGGCGACGGGCAACAAGAGTTTAGTCACCCATGTCCGTACCGTCGAAGGATGACTGACCACGACGTGGAGTTCGTGGGGACGGGCGAGACCATCACCGTCTCCGAGAAGGAGACCATCCTGAGCCGATGCATCGAGGAGGGCATCGCCCAGGAGTACTCCTGCCGGGTCGGGATGTGTCTCG
>CAZKGF010000020.1:0-16865 GCA_964552115.1 uncultured Halobacteriales archaeon | reverse complement strand
CCTTTGTGTCGGGTTCGACCAGCACACCGGCTTTGGGCACTTGTGATCGGACGGTCTCGGTGTGGCGGTCGCTGGTGAGAACGTAGGTTTCATCGGCAAATTGGGCCCGCCCCACCGTCGACTGGAGCAGACTCTGCTCGGCACCGAACGTGCGAAACTGTTTGGGCCGGTCGGGATTGCTCGCTGGGTACAGCCGTGAACCCGTTCCTCCGGCGAGGACCACGGCCACGAGCGGTCGTGTCATAGTGGTGGGCCACCGAGCAGGTGGAAAAAGGTGGGTCCTGAACGATTTGAGACAACGATGAGGGAAACCATCACCAGGTTTCGACGCGACCGGCCCGTATGTCTTCCACACACCCCTGGCAGTCCGGGTGATCGGCATCGAAGCAGGAGGGTCGGCCGGCCGAATCGAGGTCCACAGCGCGTCGGTCCGCGTGGCGCCGACAAACGAGGCGGGCCCGACCGTTGTCGTCAGTCGGCAGTTCGAACGCCGCTGTCGCCCGCGCATCGCCGAATTCCTGTTTGGCCGTCTCGAACTCGCGACCCGCTCCGCGGAGTGTCGTCCGGAGGAACCGTTTCAACCGGTCACCCGGGCTCATACCTCTCCTTGACTGCGGGTGCACAAATTCCCGTCGACCGACCAGTGAGGGGCTATGCAGTTCGGTGGCTGGACATTTCGGACGGTCGCCGCTGGCGGGAAGCAAACTCTGGCGCCGGTGTTGTCGACGTGGAGGATCGACGACCGGAGAGGGTCTTATGCTGCCGAGCAGACGAATGGAGAGAACAGTTCCATGAGACTATTCCGGTCCCGTTTCGAGCCCGAAGACCGCTCGAAGCTCTCGTTTTATTTCGTCGCAGTAGATGTCCAAGACCTCCTGAAGTTTTTCGTCGGCCACGACGACACCCTGAATTCGGGCTGCGGGTTCGGCTGGCAATTCGATGCGGAATGTGCCTTCACCTTCATAGAAGGGCTCGCTTTCGGCGAGCACCTGTTGATCGATTGCGTGGATCAGTTCAGAGTCGAACCGATCGTTCATAGTCTCGAATGCTTGTTTGTATGCCCGTTGAAGGTGAGGAAAGTACTCCGCGTACTTCTCCTCCTGAAATCGCTCGGGATCGAACGATGCCATGATGCCACATACTGCGGGACGGTCAAAAGGCCCGTTGATGCCGGCTCGTCACCCGAGTTGACGCCCAACGATCGCGTCGGCTGCCTCGACGAAGTCGTCCTCAACACCGCGGGGAATGGTCGCTCCCGCAGCGATATCGTGTCCCCCACCATCACCACCGACTGATCCGGCAGCCTCGGCCATTACCGTCGACAGATCGAGACCCCGGCCAACAAGCGTTCCAGTTCCCCGACCCGAAACTTTTGTCTCGGCCTCGCTCTCGACGGCGAACGCGATGATCGGACGGGTTCCATCGACACCATCGACGCCGAGAGCCATTCCAGCGACGATTCCCACGATGGTATCTCTGATCGCCTCGCCGGCGTCGAAATACTGTATGTGTTCGGCCTGTTCGACCCCGCGCTGTTTGACGAATTCGAGGCCCTCTGAGAGATTCCGCCGGTGTGTTTGCAAAAGCGTGCGTGCTCGGTCAAGTGCCTCCCCGCGGTCGCCCAGGCACACTGCGAGTCCGACATCGGCTCGCTCGTAGCGGGCAGTTGCATTCAACAGCGTCGAGAATTCGCTGGCATCTCTGTGCTCGGTTCCAATCGGTTCGTCTACCAGCGTATAGGTGGTGCCCACTAACTGCTCGATTTTGTTTGCGGGGACACCCCGTTCGATGCCCCGCCGAACGAGTCCACTCGCCACGGTTTGGCGCTCGGCGGCCGAGAGTTCGACCCACCGACGCCAGTCACTTTCCCCTCCCGTCAAGTCGATGTCGAGGTCCTGCAAGAAAGCGACGGCACCGGCTTCATCGTTCGAGATTCCAGGAATGTGGATGTCGCTGGCATATTCCAGGAGTTTTGGGAGCGGTCTCGTCTGGCGGCCGTAGAGGGCTAAATCGGTCTCCTCGGCGAGAACACCGGCTTCGACACCCTCGGCCACGATCGCGGAATTGGCACCTCGCAACTCGCCACCGACTGCCTGCATGTCACCCACAGCACCGACGACGGCCAACCCTGCGAGATCGCGGTTGTCTGTCGGTTCTTTGGTTTCCCGATGGGCAGCCAAGGCGCGAGCAAGAACGTACGTCGTGCCGGCACCCGAGAGCTCGGCTGCGCCGTCGATCCCTTCGAGCAGCGGATTGAGATGGAATTCGATGTCGGTCGCAGCCGGTTGATGGTGATCGGCCACAATCGGGGTGAATCTATCGCGGTGAGACGCGATCGTCTCGAGTTGACCACTCCCAAAATCGGTAAAGAGCACCGTTTCGACGTTCGCTCGAGCAAGCTTGGCGATCGCATCGTCATCCAACTGTTTGTAGAATGCCGTGTCTACTGCGATCCCCGCGCGCCTGAGTCCGGACGTTGCGATAGCTGCACTCGTGAGACCGTCAGCGTCGATGTGTGAGGCGACTAACACTCGATCGACTTCGCAGAGACGGGCCGCACAGGCATCGGCGGTCGCCTCGAGTTCCGTGACGGGCCCCATCGTCAGATGGTACACGCGGGCCGGGAGTTAAAGCTCCGGTCGGGGTGTCAGGAATCGCCGGAAGCCAGGGCTGCAGCGATGGCTTCGGCCAAGGCTTCGAAGTCGGCCGATTCGGGTACCACGTCGACCGAAATGCCGGCGCCGGCAGCAGTCTTCCGCGTGGGCTCCCCGATTGCCCCGACGATAGCGCTCGACAGCCCAGATTTTGCGGCAGCAGTGCGCCCTTGCTCGGCGGCGATTTCGAGGAAGTGCTCGACCGTTAGTGAGGAGGTGAACGCTACGCCATCGAGCTCGCCCTCTGCTGCAGCCGCCACAGCTGCCCCCGCATCGGCAGGCTGCTGTAGCCGGTACAGCACGGTTTCGTGGGTGTAGGCCCCGGCCTTTTCCAATCCTTCGAGCAGGACTTTGCTTCCGTGATCGCTTCGAGCGACCTCGACGCGCTGCCCGCCGACGCGGTGGCTCAGTGCCTCGACCAGCCCGGTCGATGAGTATTCTGAAGGGACTACGTCGACGCTAATCCCTGTTTCACGTAACGCATCGGCCGTCGATTCACCGATCGCACAGACCGTCTCTCCGCGATGTGACCACCCTGAACCGGTCGCTAAATCGACACCTGTCACACTCGTGAAAATGATCGTGTCAGCATCGTTCCGAGGGGATGCGTCGGTCGGATCGACGGTAAGGAGCGGATCGGCAAGCGCATCCAACCCCAGCGAATCGAGAGTGTCTACGGCTGACTCGAGCCGTTCATCGTCCGGCCGAAAGACCGCGACTTTTGGACGTCCACTCATGCTTTTCCAGAGATTCGCAACCCTTCGATGACCGATTCGCGGACGTTCACGACGCCACCGATCACGGTTACTGCGGGTGGTTCGATTCCGGCCCCGTCCCGTGCGTCTACGATGGTCGAGAGCGTCCCCGTTGCGATATGTTGGTCGGGCCAGGTGGCGCGCTCGATCATCGCCACCGGCGTCTCCGGATCCATCCCCGCCTCCCAGAGTGCGTGGGTGTACTCCGCCAACCGTCGAACGCCCATGAGGACGACGATGGTCCCGCCCGTCTCGGCGAGCGCAGCCCAATCGACTGACGATTCGGGCTTGGTCGGGTCTTCATGCCCGGTCACGAACGTGACGGCCGAGGCGTGGTCGCGGTCGGTCATTGGGATGCCGGCTGCTGCGGGTCCCGCAATTGCCGAGGTAATACCGGGGACGACCTCGACGGGGATGTCGTGTCGAGACAGGTGGCGCAACTCTTCGCCACCGCGGCCGAATACTGTGGGATCGCCACCCTTGAGCCGGACAACGGTCTGTCCTGCAGTGGCGAGTTCGACCATCCTGTCATTGATATATGACTGGGATGTCCCTTGTCCGTGCCCACGTGTCCCGACGTCTTCGCGCTTTTCTGCAGGGATTTCTGCCAGTATATCAGGACCGGGTAGTTTGTCGTGAAGCACAACGTCTGCTTCCTCGAGGAGTGATCGGGCTTTGCACGTGAGCAACTCGGGGTCGCCAGGGCCACTCCCGACGAGGTAGACCGTTCCTGTCCCCTCTGCTGGTGGATTCCGTGGAGTCATGATCCTCGTTTTGCTTCATCAGGTTCCTCCCGCCTGGCTTGTTCAACCAGATCGGCGGCCCCTTGGTCTGCGAGATCGGATGCAAACTCTCGGGCAGCCGGGGCGTGTCGCTCCACGGGTAATTCGCGGGTGGCACCAATGGTTTCGGTCCCGTCTCTGGCGAGGACGCGAACCGTCGTCGTGACCACCGCGCCCTGGAGGCGGGCAGCGATGCCGATCGGTGCGACGCATCCGCCGCCGAGCTCGTCGAGTATCGTCCGCTCAACCGTCGTTTCGACACGCGACGGCGGGTGATCGATCGCGTCGTAGATGGTCTCCGCAAGATCGCTATCGAGCGCGGTGACCGCGATGGCTCCTTGTCCTGCTGCCGGAACGAATTGACTCCTGTCTAACCGGGCCGTGGGTATACTGGAGAGGAGACCGAGACGATCGAGACCGGCTTCAGCAAGTACGATCGCATCGTATTCCGTTTCGGTCTCCCGACCAAGTGCCCGGCGTTCGATTTCGGTTAGATCGTCGAACCACGCCTGCGGATCTGCATCGCCGTCGCCATCCGCCTCCTCGGCCTCTAGGAGTCGTTGATGTTCGCGTTGGAGGCTCGGCGCCAGTACCTTTTCGACCCTGGTATCGACATTCCCCCTGAGCCCGTCGATTGCGAGTTCCGGCCGTGCTGCCAGGAGTTGTGCCCGACGTCGCAGACTCGAAGTTCCGACGATGGCGTTGTCTGAGAGTTCGTCGAGTCCGTCGCCACTGGGAGTCACAATGACGTCCGCTGCTGGGCCTCGTTCGGGGACCCCGGCAACGATCAAGTCCTCGGGGGAGTCCGTTGGCATGTCTTTCATCGAGTGGACGGCTGCGTCGACGGTTCCATCCATTACCTTCTCGTCGAGGGATCTGACGAACGCGCCCGTGGTCCCCAAGCGGTGGATGAGCTCGTCACTGATCCGATCCCCCTCTGTCTCGACTTCGACGAGTTCCACAGTCCGGCGACCCGCGCGCAGGCCATCGGCAACTTTGGCAGCCTGCCTGCGCGCTAAGTCCGACCCACGAGTTGCCAGCGTGATCGGGTCCGGACCGCCAGTCATTGCAAGTGAGTCCGTGGCCGGAGGGGAAAAGCCCACCACTTCACCACGGTTCGTCCTTCAGACCGACTGCGTATCCCACGATGTTCGTCACACGGTGCAAAACCGGGGAGACGAGGACGACAGTCACGATGACTGCAGGTGTAAATGTTGCTTGAAACCAGCCTGGAGATACCAGTAATCCGAGGCCGAGCGCGCCGACGACGAAGTCTAACTGGTCGAGGACCGGGACAGATTGGCCCCGTTCCCGTCCGGACCGGCGCTTGAGGAAGGACGCACAGATATCGCCGAGCATGGAGCCAAGGGGGAGGGCCAGAGCCGCTGCGATCGGGAACCGAGGCAACGCGACGCCGAGGAACCCACTCGCAATGGGGAGGAGTTGATTGAGACCCAGGGCTAGGGCGGTTCCAGTGGCCCATCCACCGAGGGTCCCCCGCCAGGTTTTGCCATCGCCAAGTACGCGCCGTCCACGCCACTGATACCCCAGATCGAGCGGCCGGCCGCCACCGAAAACGACAGCCGCCGAGTTGGGGAGATACGCCGGGAGCATCGCCCAAACGGCCGTCACGACGACGCCAAACAACCCCATGGGATGTCATTACCCCCTCGGGTCTTGAAATCGCTGCTTCGACCCCGATGAAATGGTGCATTCACCGCGTCTCGGGCCGAGAAGGGACACGCTGATTAGGTCGCCCCGTCGAACTGATTGCACATGGCGGCATCGTGGAAGCGGGACTTCGCGTCCGGGTTGGTGGTCCTGGTACCGATTCTCGTTACCCTGTTTATCCTCGGCTGGATTTACAATCTTCTGGCAGGAATCCCGGTTCCGATCGAGTCACCCCCGCTTCGGGTCGGTCTTTCGCTAGTCGTCTTCGTTCTGCTCGTCTTTGCGGTCGGGTACTTGATGCGAACGGCCTTGGGCGCGGTTGCCGAGTCACGGTTGGACGATGTGATGAACAGGGTCCCCGGCCTGCGTGTCGTCTACAATGCCTCGAAAATGGCGGTGGATACGGCTGTCGGGGGGACGGACGAACTCCAGGCACCGGTCAAACTCGAGACGTGGAACGGGATGCGCATGACGGCGTTCAAGACGGGGAAACAGACGCCAGACGGCCGGGACGTGCTGTTCTTGCCGACGGCGCCGAACATCACGACCGGCTTCGTGGTCGAAGTCGAGCAGTCTCGGTACGAGGAAACTGGCGAACGCGTTGAGGACGCGCTCACGAGAATTCTGAGCGCGGGCTTTGGCGATGCCGACGATATGGGTGGGAAATCCCTGGAGACGGTTCTCGAAGACGATACCGAGGAGTGAATCCAGCGATCGGTAGTGTTTTCCGGGTTCACGGCTCACTCACGGTGTCCGCGGTCGCTTCATCACAATTTTGAGACGCTTCACATTTCCGGTACGCTTATTCCGATGGCTACCGGGTTACCACGTATGCAAGAGACAGCCGACCCCAGCATAGACGCCGATGGGGTCGCGACTCTCAAACACCTCGCACTTCTCGGGGCCGTTGAGAGTGAAACGAAACTTTCGTGTGCAGACCTGGGAGATCGGTTGGGGGTCTCGACACAAACGGCATCAAGACGTCTCCAGCACCTCGAAGCAGGTGGGTACGTGGAGCGCGAGATGGTCAGTGACGGTCAGTGGGTGGGGTTAACCGCGACCGGTCGGCGTCGCCTTCGGTCCGAATACGGTGACTACCGCCGGATTTTCGAAGGGGATGCCGAGGTCACCATGCGAGGAACGATTACGAGTGGGATGGGTGAAGGTCGTCACTACATCACGCTTCCCGGGTATATGCGACAGTTCCCGCCAAAACTGGGATATGAACCCTTTGCCGGGACGCTCAACCTCGAGCTCGACCCGGAAAGTGTCCGTGAGCGCGCCCGGCTTCGCGGGTCGGAACCGATCGTGATCGACGGGTGGGAGGACGACGACCGAACCTACGGACCAGCGTATTGTTACCCTGCCCGCGTTTCTACCGATGATGAGACGTACGAGCCGGCACACGTCATCACCCCAGAGCGCACCCACCACGACGAGGATCAACTCGAGGTCATCGCGCCCGATAAACTCAGGGACGTCCTGGCACTTTCCGACGGCGACGAGGTGAGTATCCATGTCTCGCAGCGGTGAGGTGCAACCGGAGGGGGAGTCGGTGAGTACGGCTATCGCCGCGATACGACGCGGTGAACCGGTCTGTGTCCACGACGCTGCTGACCGCGAGGGTGAGACTGATATGATCTATCCCGCCGCCGCTGTTACACCCGCTGCAGTCGCCCGCATGCGCAACGACGCCGGTGGACTAATCTGCTGTGCTCTCGCCGACGAGGTCGCAGAGTGTTTCGACCTGCCGTTCGTGGCGGACGCACTCGACCACCCGGCAGCTGGCGCTGGAGATCTCCATTACGACGACCGGTCGTCGTTTTCGATCTCGGTCAATCACCGCGACACGTATACGGGGATTACAGACGAGGACCGCGCTCGCACAATTTCGGCACTTGGGGCCGCTGCAGCAGCCCCCGATACCATCGACTTTGCGACGGAGTTTCACAGCCCGGGTCACGTGCACTTGCTCCGGGCGGCGAGTAATCTGTTAGCCGATCGACGGGGACATACCGAACTCGGCATTGCGTTGGCCGAGGCCGCGGATCGTGCTCCGGCAGTGGTGGTCTGTGAAATGCTCGATGACGAAACAGGTGGTGCATTGCCCCCTGCGGGCGCACGTGCCTACGCTGACCGGCACGGACTGACGTTCGTCGAAGGGGCAGCCGTGATCGATCGACTCGGATGACAGCTGAGCCCCTCGTCTGAGGACCTAACGGACGCCTGATTCGCTCGCCTCGGACTAGACGAACGTAAACCAGTCCTCGTACGCCGACGGGGCTGTCTCGACGACATCGAAGAAGGCCTGTTGGATTTCGTCGGTTACGGGCCCCTTCGTTCCCGTTCCGATCTCCGTATCGTCGACACTCCTAATCGGGGTCACTTCTGCCGCGGTCCCGGAGAAGAAGAGCTCGTCTGCGGTATAGAGTTCCCCCCGAGAGACCGTCGCCTGGTCGTGGACCGTATAGCCGTGGTCTCGAGCGAGGCGGATGACGGACTGGCGTGTAATCCCATCGAGGTTTGACTCGGCCAGCCCCGGCGTATACAGTTCCCCATCTTTGACCAAAAATAGGTTTTCGCCGGGCCCTTCCGCCACATTCCCCTCCTTGTTCAGGAGAATTCCCTCGACGTAGCCATTCCCCTTGGCCTCCAGACTGGCGAGAACGCTGTTGACGTAGGCGCCGGTGGTTTTCGAATTCGTCGGAATTTGACTTGAGGCGTGTTTGCGCCAGGACGACACAGCGACATCGACGCCGTCTTCGAGCGCTTCCTCGCCGAGATATGCACCCCACGGCCACACGGCGATGGCAGTTTGAACCGGACAGTCGGCAGGGTTGAGACCTAGCATATCGTAGCCGTAGAACGCGATCGGGCGGACGTAACACGAGGCGAGATTTTCCCGTTCAATCAGTTCGACCGTCGCGTCCGTGAGTTCGCCGGGTTCGAACGGAATATCCAGATCGTACGGTTTCGCCGATGCATACAGTCGATCGAGGTGGTCTTCCCAGCGGAAAATCGCGGGGCCACGTTCAGTATCGTAGCATCGGACCCCTTCGAACACCCCAGTCCCGTAGTGGAGTCCATGCGTGAGGACGTGGACCTGGGCCTCGTCCCAGTCCACGAACTCCCCGTCCATCCAAATCGTGTCCACGTCCATGTCGTCGAATCCCATGTTCCGCTTCTCGGACGGCCCGGATACAAGACTTTACGGTTAGCGCAGGTTCCAGCGTAGGTGGCTGTGAGGCTCTCCTCGAAATAGCGGCTCTCGATCATGGATGGGTGCCGGCCGGTGACCGTGGTAATGTCCGCCGGATTGGCGATTGGACCCGTTCGGAAACTGGGGGCCCAAACGAGGCAAATCTCCAAGATCCCGTCAGGGCTTTGTCTGCCCCCCGAAAAGCTGAGGACATGGACCTGACCCGCCGACCTCGTCGGCTCCGGGCAGATCGCGTTCGATCGCTCGTTGCCGAAACGAGCGTGGCCGCGAGCGACTTGATCGCCCCGGTGTTCATCGATGCGACGACCGAGGATCGCCAGATGATCGGTTCGATGCCTGGCCATCCCCGTGTCCCCATCGATCAGGCAGCCGATCGCGTTCGCGAAATCGGCCAGACAGGCGTCGAGGCCGTCATGGTCTTCGGGATTCCCGAGCGCAAAGACGAACAGGGAACACGAGCGTGGGCGGACGATGGCGTCGTCCAACGAGCCGTCCGACAGATCACCACGGAAACGGACGCATACGTGATTACCGATATCTGTCTGTGCGAGTACACCAGTCACGGTCACTGTGGCGTGCTCGAACCTGGGGCGCGAAACGACCCGTCGTTGACGATCGACAACGATGCGACACTTGACATTCTCGAGAAGATCACTGTTTCTCACGCCGAAGCCGGAGCAGACATGGTAGCTCCGTCGGGGATGATCGACGGAATGGTGGGGGCCATGCGTGGCGCCCTGGATGGTGCTGGATTCGATTCGGTTCCGATCATGAGCTATGCGGCCAAGTACGAATCTGCGTTCTATGGCCCCTTTCGAGACGCCGCAGATGGGGCCCCGGCGTTTGGCGACCGCCGCCACTACCAGATGGACCCGGCCAATGCCCGAGAAGCCAATCGGGAAGTCACTCTGGACATCGACCAAGGCGCAGACATCCTCATGGTCAAGCCGGCGTTACCGTACCTCGATGTCGTCTCCCAAATCAGCCGGGAATTCGACCATCCCGTGGCGGCATACAACGTCTCGGGCGAGTACGCGATGATCCAGGCAGCCGCACAAAAGGGGTGGCTCGACCTCGAGGAGGCAGCATTCGAGTCGTTGCTTTCGATCAAGCGGGCAGGCGCGGATCTAATCCTCACGTACTTCGCAGAAGACTTGGCTGCCCGCCTGTAGGGACGGCGAGCGGCGCGTCTGCCGCCTAGGGCCAAAAGCCGGGTTCGGACCATGGTCAACCCCCTCTGTTCGCTCGTATTCGCGGGGGCCGGCGTGCTGAATCTGGCTGAGAATAATATTTTCGTCGTGCCTGACCGGGTTCATATGGACTGGGGCGCGGAGAGCGACTACCGGCGGCGGAGAAGCCAAACGTCGGTGACCAAATGATAATATTGAGGTTAAAATACATCGTATTTTTTGAGATAGCATAACCTTATATCGGTAATATTCTACCGTATAGTGATCATTTGAACATCTATTACCGAATATTACAGGAGATGTAAAGCTAACCCTTTTATAGTTATCTCTCAGTACGCCTTTGCGTGAGCAAGTCACCGAAATCGATGGTAATCCGAAGAAAAGGTGGGCGAATGTTCACAAAAGATACAAACACATTACGGAGATTCAAGATATGATTTCAGTACCGCTACAGGTCGAACCGGGCGTATTGGTCGATGCAATCAACGATTCGTGGATCCTGCTCGTCTCGTTTCTGATCTTCTTCATGCACGCTGGCTTCGCGATGCTGGAAGCCGGGCAAGTGCGGTCGAAAAACGTTGCGAACCAGCTGACGAAGAACCTCCTCACGTGGAGCGTAGGCGTCACCGTCTTCTTCCTGATTGGTGCTGGTGTTTCGACGTTCGTTGGCGGTATGGATCCCCTCGCCCTCGGGGCGCTCGTCGATGGATCCGCGGCAACGAGTGGCCCAGCCGGGTGGATCGATTGGTTGTATGGTGCTGTTTTCGCAATGACGGCGGCGACGATCGTTTCTGGGGCAGTCGCCGGCCGTGCGAAATTGCGCGCGTACGTGACCTACACGTTCCTCCTGGCCGCCATCATCTATCCCGTCGTGACCGGCTTTACCTGGTCGGGCGAATACGTCGCCCAGTTCCTGGGGATTCCGTTTACCGACTTCGCCGGTGGCATGATCGTTCATGGCATGGGTGGATTAGCGGGTTTAACCGCCGCTTGGGTCCTCGGGCCTCGGTTGGGACGGTACAACGATGACGGGAGTTCGAACGTCATCCCCGGTCATTCCCTTACCTTCGCCGTGCTGGGGACACTCATCTTGGCGTTCGGCTGGTACGGATTCAACGTCGGGACATCTGCGGTCATCGGTGGTGGCGCGTTCCTCGGCGATCAGCTCGGACGCGTTGCGATGACCACGACCGTGGCGATGGCGTGTGGTGCGATGGGGGCTGCATTCGTCGCCTGGCTAAAGACGGGCAAGGTCGACACCCTCTATGTGGCAAACGGCCTCCTAGCCGGCCTCGTCGGCATTACGGCGATTCCCCACCGTACCGCCTGGTGGGGCGCCTTCGTCGTCGGCGGGCTTGCTGGAGCACAACTTCCGGTCGTTTTCGAATTCGTCGAGAAACGGCTCAAGATTGACGACGTCTGTGCGGTCTTCCCGGTTCACGGGAGCGCAGGGATTCTCGGGGCATTGTTGTACCCCTTTGTGGCCGCCCCTGGGATGCTCCCTGAGGGTGCCGGTGTTGGCGGGGCCTTCCTCGCACAGGTGGTCGGCGTGGTGCTGATTGGTACGTGGACAGTCCTCGCGACGGCGCTCGTCTGGGGGGGTCTCAAAGCGATCGGGCAGGCTCGTGTCACCCCCGAGCACGAACACGAAGGACTCGATGTGAGCGAACACGGCGTCGAGACCTACCCCGAGTTCGGTATGGGGGAAGAACTAGCAGAAGGTGGTGTTGTTCGGACGGATGGGGGCGTCCCGGAGCGGCAGATCGAGATGGTAACCGCCATCGTCCGGCCGGACAAGTTGGGCGACGTCAAACGCGAGCTGGCGGCGATCGAAGCACCGTCGTTGACTGTAACGAACGTCTCGGGACGTGGCTCACAGCCGGCGAAGAAGGGTCAATGGCGCGGAGAGGAATACGTCGTCGACCTCCATCAGAAGGTCAAAATCGAGTGTGTCGTTGCGGACATATCCTCCGAGGACGTCGTCGAAGCCATTTCGGACGCGGCGCACACAGGGGAACCTGGAGACGGGAAGATATTCGTGATGCCCGTCACGGATGCAGTGCAGGTCCGGACCGGAAAACGAGGGCCTGAAGCTGTCTGAGTGAAAATTCATCTGGTATATTCGAGCTGTTTTCACCGGGCTGACGACCACGTCCTACTTTTTCGCTACCCACGATCGAACCGCCTCGATAGCGGCCCCTTCGCGATGAATTTCGCCCGTTGCAACGTCGACGACGGTCGAACCCCCACCCGGAGTCTCCCCGCCGTCAATCACTACGGTGGCCGCCGCGCGGATCGGCTCGGCCAGTGACTTGACCGTTCGGGGTGCAGGGTCGCCACTTAGATTCGCACTAGTGGCAGTCAGCGGGGCGTACCGTTCCAACAATGCCGAGGCGACCGGGTGGTCGGGGACCCGAACACCGACCCTATCTCGTCCGCCTGTCAACGCATCTGGAACGCACGGTCGGCGCTGGCAGACGACCGTGACGGGACCGGGGAGGAACTCCCGACAAAATGCACGTTCACGATCGTTCAGTACGACGACCTCCTCGGCGGCCTGCACTGTGGGAACAGCGAGAGAGATCGGTTTGGATTGTTGTCGCCCCTTCGCCTGGAAAACCCGTTCGATGGCCGCTGGATCCAAGGCGTCAGCCCCGAGCCCATACACGGTTTCTGTCGGGTAGACGACGAGCTCACCCGCATCGAGGGCCCGGGATGCTCGCTCAAGTGTCTCCGCAGTCACACTGCTCATAGCGTCAGGTCTTCGATGGCCGATTCGACGGCATCGAAATCGGGATACGCTGGCCATTCCTGTGCGACCCACGCAAAGGTCACCGTCCGATCACGGTCGATACCGAACACCGCTGGCCGCGGTTCGGTGACGCCCGCCATTCCATCGAGGTCGTTGACGACATCATACTGAACGGCCACACGGTTGCTCGGGTCCGAAAACAACCGGTGATCGATGTCTCGCTCGTCTATCAGCCGACGGTGCGTATACGGATCGGAAATTGACAAGCCGACGATACTCAGGTCGTACTCGGACCAATCGCGGGCGCCTACCTCATTCCAGAGGTATGTCGTCGGTGCCGCACCGTCCATCGGATGACATAGCAGTATGACAGGGCCCTCGTCGGTCAACTCGGACAAGGCCGTATCCGCCCAGTATTCAGCGCCGACGAGGGGCCGCTCGAAATCGGGTGCCTCATCTCCGGTGGTCGGATGGTCAGTTGGACCAAGGTCCACGACATCGAAGTCCTGGCTCATCGTAGATTCCTCATCTAGTGGCTGTCGAATCCCGAATCAGTAAAACCCGTCCTCGTGGGGCCGATGTTCGCCCATTGAGTGACGTTCGACGGCCAATTCGCCTATCGATCCAGAGTCTGCACCTCGTTCGAATCAGGGAGCCCTGGCCCCGCGACACTCTGAAAGTCGTGACGTGGCCTGACCGACGTACCCCGACAGTGTCGAAGTCTGCCGCACAGTTGTCTCGGGCAGGGCCCCTAGACATGAGACGTAGTCTGTACTGGCCGGGGGGTAAGCGTGTCGCTACGGCCGTTTCGGACTTCGAGCATGACAACGCTTAATCCACCCCCCCGTCAAGGTGGGACGCCAATGGGTGTTCTCGCCCCAGCGACCGCATCTTTCCCACCACCGGTGGCCAGCGTTGACCTCTTCGGCGTGGTCATTTCGGATGCGCTGTTCGTTACCCTCGGGGCCCTCGTCATTCTGTTGTTGCTCGGGCTTTCGGGGTTTTTCTCCTCGTCGGAGATTGCGATGTTTTCGTTGGCCTCCCATCGCGTTGAGTCCCTGAGCACCGAAGGAAAACGCGGGCGAACCTTGGCCCGCTTGCGAGATGACCCACACCGCTTGCTCGTGACGATATTGGTCGGTAACAACCTGGTCAATATCGCTATGTCGTCGATCGCGACCGGTTTGTTGAGCTACTATATCGGCAGTGGTGGCTTAGCCGTCGCCATCGCTACGATCGGGATAACGGCGCTCGTCTTACTGTTCGGCGAAAGTGCACCGAAATCATACGCGATCGAGAATACGGAATCCTGGGCTCTCACTATCGCTCGCCCGCTGAAGTTGGCCGAGACGCTACTGCTTCCCCTAGTCGTTCTGTTCGACCACCTGACCCGAATCGTCAACCGGGTGACCGGTGGCCGATCGGCGATCGAGACGTCCTACGTTACCCGTGAAGAGATTCGGGATATCATCGAGACGGGCGAACGAGAGGGTGTTTTGGAGGAAGACGAACGTCAAATGCTCCAACGGACTCTTCGGTTCAATCGGACGATCGCGAAAGAGGTGATGACCCCTCGACTCGACATGACGGCGGTGTCCGTTGATACCCCGGTCGAAGAAGCCCTGCAGGAGTGCATTCAGGGGGGTCACGCCCGCCTCCCAGTCTATGAGGGAAGTTTGGACAACGTCATCGGCGTGGTCCACCTTCGTGACCTGGTCCGTGATCTCAATTATGGTGAGGCCGCTGAGGACGTCGATCTGGCAGATCTAATCGAACCGACGTTACACGTCCCCGAGTCGAAGAACGTGGATGAACTGCTCACTGAGATGCGCGACGAGCGCATGCACATGGTCATCGTCATCGACGAGTTCGGAACGACGGAGGGCCTGGTGACGATGGAGGACCTAACCGAGGAAATCGTCGGTGAAATCCTCGAGGGCGAGGAAGAAGAACCGATCGAGTTCCTCGACGAGGACACGGCGGTCGTCAAAGGTGAAGTCAATATCGACGAGGTCAACGAAACCCTCGATATCGACCTTCCGGAAGGAGAGGAGTTCGAGACGATTGCAGGGTTCATCTTCAACAGAGCCGGTCGGCTGGTCGAGGAGGGAGAACAGTTGGACTTCGATGGGTTACAAATCTTGGTCGAACAGGTCGAAAACACCCGAATTCTCAAAGCCAGACTCTCCGGCCTGAGTGGGCCTGAACAGCCCTCTCCCGGCCAACCGGATGCGGGCGAAGTCCCCGAGTAGTCACACGACGCCTTGGACGGCCACGACCGCGCCGTAACCCACTGCGAACGAGACAACGAGTGAACCGACCCAGGCTAGTGCAGTATAGATCATTTTCCTAGGACTCACTTCCCCCTCACCAGTCTGGGCGGCATACCCGCTTCCGATGATGGCGGAAACGATAATTTCGTTGAAGGACACGGGGAGGCCGAAAAACACGGCCGTTTGCGCGATTGCAAAGGATGGAATGAGGGCCGCGATGGATCGTCGGGGCCCCAGTGAGGAGTAGTCCTGACTCAGCGCCTTGATCATCCGGGGAGCGCCAGTCCACGAGCCGAGTAACAGCCCGATACCCCCGCCGACGAGCAAGGCGATTAGCGGTGGATCGAACGAGGAAACAAGGGGGACCAAAGGGCCGAGAGCCAGGCCGACTTGGCTGCCACCAGCTGAGAAGGCGACCAGGCCGCCCAGGATGAGTAAGAACCGCTGTTGGCCCCCCTCAAGATCCCGGCCCAAGTCCCAAGCAAGCGCCAGGGCCACGAGCGTTGCGAGCACGACTGACACGCCTGCTTGAAGGGCGATCCCGTTTCCTACCTGGCGGCTGAGGAATTGGGCGATAGAGGCTTCACTGCTGCCAGGACCCAAGAGTGAAAAGCGGATATTCGCCAGTACGAGCCCGACGAGCCACCCGAGCAGGGGGACGGCCCCCCGTTCGGGTATCCGGTCGGCGCGGAGCAGTCGCGCCGTTACGTACGCGACACCACCGCCGACAAAGGGGACTGCTACCCACAGCAGTCCGATCTCTTGATATTTTGCCCATGCTGGTCCGCCCCCGGCCGCCAATCCGACACCCACCACAGCGCCTGTGACGGTAAACGCAGTCGCGATCGGATAGCCGGTAAAGATACCAACGGCCACGAGCGAGGCAGCGGTGACGAGGGCGATGGTCGCCGGTGTAGCCGGGAGAGGTGGGCCCACGACGAGTTCCGTGCCGACTGCTTGTGTCACGTTCGCGCCCTGGAGAACGGCCCCAAGTAAGCCGAGAATGCCCACGATGAAGCCCGCCCGCATAACCGAAATGGCATTAGCGCCGACGGCAGGGGCGAACGGTGTCGAACCAGATGAGCCAGCGCCGATCGCCCAGGCCATGAACAGACTGGCCAGGCTGGCCAGCACCAGCGTCACCACAACCGACGCGCCAACCATCTGGTCCGCTTTCTTGGTCGGGCGGTATTAGTTCACGGGTCTGTCCCGATTAGCCCCGCCATACTGACCTTACGTGGTTTTGGAATCGAGATCAGCCCCACCCTCTGCCTCCCGCTCACGCTCGGTCATTTCAACGCCCTCGGCGGCTTCGGCCGCCCCAGTCTCTTTCGGGACCGAGACGTGCCACCGATCGACGTCAGACTCGTAGTCAGCCAACCGGTTCGACACGCGGATCTTGAGATCGTCGTCATTAATGTTCACTTCGAGGCCGTATAATGGACGGTCACCCCCCTCTATCCGCTGAATGTTGGCACTAATTAGTTCGTTATCGAAGTAGTAGGGTGCGATCTGCGACATGCCGTGTCGATAGACGGCGGCTTCGACCTTCCGTATCTCCCGTCGTC